>CACDCN010000001.1 GCA_902551185.1 uncultured SAR86 cluster bacterium
AAAAATTTATAACTACACCAGTGAAGGTCAATGGGAAATGGCTGCAAGTCCAAGCCTATTATTAATAATGATAAGTCTTATCTTTGTGTATTTAATTAATAAGAATATAGATCTAAATAAGAATTTATAAATATATGAAAGAATCTGGTTATAGGTTAAATGTAGGATTGGTTATCGCAAATAAAAAAGGTCAGTTGTTGCTATGCAAAAGAACAGGTATGAATAGTTGGCAGTTTCCTCAAGGAGGAATTGACTATGCAGAGGAACCTCTGAAAGCTGCAAAAAGAGAACTTTATGAAGAAGTAGGTATTAAATCTAATTCAGTAAAATTAATTCATTCATTAGAAGATTGGCTTAAATATAATGTGCCTAAGAAAAGTCGAAGAAGAAAACTAATTAATAAGAATTTTAAAGGTCAAAAACAAAAGTGGTTCCTATTTAAATTAAAAGAGAATGTCGAGATCTCTTTTGCAAATGATCCAGATAATGAGTTTGATGACTTTAAATGGGTTTCATACTGGTATCCTTTAACTGTAATCATCTCATTCAAAGAAAAAGTCTATCGAGAAGCCTTAAATAAACTAAAATATTCTTTCTGCAGAGAGTTTAATGATGTTTGATGAAATATTTATTTTTGGTGCACTAGGAATACTAGCTGGTCTCTTAGCCGGAATGTTTGGAATTGGTGGAGGCTTAATAATGGTTCCTGTTTTAATTGGAACATTTATTAATTTAGGCTTTGCTGATGAGATTATTATCCAGCTTGCAATAGGAACAGCTATATCTTGTATTATTTTTACTGGTCTATCTTCTGCAAATGCTCATAGGAAAAAAAATTCTATAGATTTTAATCAATTTAAACCTGTGGCTACAGGTATTATATTTGGGGCATTTGCTGGAGCATTATTTGCCGTCCAAATTAAAGGTGTAATCTTAAAATTATCAATTGCAGTGTTTGTTTTGCTAGTAGGGTTGCAAATTCTATTTGACATAAATATTACATCTAAGAAAATTAATCCAAATAAGCCTAAATCAATTTTTGCAGGTTCTATAATTGGATTCCTTTCATCTATTCTTGGTATAGGCGGCGGCACATTTTCAGTACCTTACTTTAAAGCATCTGGGTCAAGTTTAACCACTGCAATTGGTACTTCGGCAGCTTGCGGTGTTCCAATAGCAATTTTTGGAACGCTTGGATATATCATTGCTGGAATAAATGTCGATATACTACCCAATATGAGTTTTGGTTATATTTATATTCCTGCTGTGCTTGGAGTTTCAATAACTAGTATTTTCGCCGCAAAGTATGGAGCAGATCTTGCTCATTATTTATCACAAACTGCTCTTAAAAGACTAATGGCATCTTGGTTTTTTATAGTGTCGATATATATGTTTATCGTATGATTATTGAACTATCAGATTTTTTTAATAATCCCAGCCTAATTGAGTTAGGGCCGCTAAAAATTCAATATTATGCAGTTACATGGCTTATATCTGCTGTACTAATTTATATCTTTTTAAAAAATAATAATGTAATTAAAGAAATAGGTTTAAACGAAGATGCTGTTAACGATATGGTTTTTTTGTATGGACTATTTTTTGGGGCTATATGTGGGGGAAGAATAGGTTATATGCTCTTTTATGGGACTAACCAACTAGCAAATGACCCTTTATCATTATTCTATATTTGGCAAGGCGGATTAAGCTTTCATGGCGGCTTGTTAGGTGTAATTGCTAGTTTAATTATATTTTGTAAAAAGAAGGGTATTGAATTCCTTAGGTTAATGGATGGGGTTGCATTAGCAATGCCTATAGGCCTAGGACTAGTAAGGATTGGAAATTTCTTAAATGGGGAGTTGTATGGAAAGGCAACTAATGGAGAATGGGGTTTCATATTTCCTACCGATCCATTTGGGATTCTTCGACACCCTTCTCAAATCTATGAAAGTATTGGCGAAGGATTAATTTTATTTGTTATATTATTTCTAATAAATAAGAACACTAATATTAAGGGTATAGTTTCTTCATCATTTCTTATTTTTTATGGATTAATAAGATTTATAATTGAATTCTTTAGGCAGCCTGATGCGCATATTGGTTATATTGCTTTTGATTCAATTAGTATGGGGCAAATATTATGTATACCTATGATAATAATAGGGCTTTTGATATTAATGTATTCTAGGAAGAACGCATGAAAGTATATTTAGATCTTCTTCGTCATATATTAGAAAATGGCGAAGAAAAAGATGATAGAACTAACACAGGAACAATATCTTCATTTGGACATCAATTAGAGTTTGATTTAGAGCAAGGATTCCCAGCAGTCACTACAAAGTCACTAGCATGGAAAGGAGTTGTTTCAGAGCTTTTATGGTTTCTAGAAGGGTCTGATGATGAACGAAGGCTAGCAGAAATAAGGTTTAATAAAGATAGGTCTGAAATTACTGATTTAGAAAAATATTCAACTATTTGGACAGATAATGCAGATAGCCAAGGAAAAGAACTAGGTTATGAGAATTCTGAAACAAAAAAAATTCTTGGTCCTGTCTACGGAGTTCAATGGCGAAACTGGAATGGCAATGATCAAGTCAAAAATTTATTAGATGGTCTTAAAAATAATCCAGATGGGAGAAGACATATCCTTTCTGCTTGGAATGTAGGTGAAATAAATAAAATGGCATTACCTCCTTGCCATGTAATGTCTCAGTTTTATATAAATAAAGATTCAATAAGCTGCCATATGTATCAAAGAAGTGCTGATATGTTCTTAGGGGTACCATTTAATATAGCTAGCTATGCACTACTTTTATCAATTTTCGCTGAAATATTAGGACTTAAGCCAAAAAGATTTATACATTCTTTTGGTGATGCTCATATATATAAGAACTCTATTGAACAAGTTAAAGAACAAATCTCTAGAACGCCAAGATCACTACCCAAACTTATTGTTCCTGAGCTTAATTCAATCGATGATTTAAAAAAATATAGTATTGATGATTTTATTCTAGAAGATTACGACCCACATCCTCAAATTAAAGCAGAAATGGCAGTCTAAATGATAACAATTTCTCATGTAGTTGCGCTTTCAAATAATAATGTAATTGGGGTTAATAATAGCCTGCCTTGGAATCTTAAAACTGATCTCGCACATTTTAAAAATTACACGTCCAATAAAATTATCGTGATGGGGAGAAAAACTTATGAATCTATTGGTCGCCCTCTTCCAAATAGAATAAATCTGATAGTTTCTAACACTATCAAAGAAATTAATGGTGCTGAATTATTTAAAAGTACAGAAGATGCAATTAATAAAGCTAGAGAACTTTGTATTAATAAGAATCTTAAAGAAATTATAATTATTGGTGGTGGATATCTTTTTAGGGATACGTTATCTATTACAAATAAATTAGTTCTAACTAAAGTTGATTGTAATATTGAAGGAGATGTTTTTTATCCAGATATTGATCTTGATGAATGGAAAAAGTTAAGTTCTGAACATTTTACAAAGGATTCAGATAATGATTATGACTTCACAGTCATAACATACGAAAAATCTATGTAGAGTTTTGTTGGATATAGTCTCTTCTTAAAGCTAAATTTGCGACCCTGATTTCTTCATTTTCAGTATATTTAATCCAATTATTAGCCTGAGTCTTAATCTTTTTCTTTTTATCTCGTGCGGCTATTCTAAAATTTTTCTTTGCTTCTTCAAATTCTTGAAGCTCAAAATAAGCTTGGCCAAGTGTTAAATATACTTGAGAAAGGTTTTTTATTTTCCCCTTTTCTAGTCCTTTCTTTATTGAGGCAACTGCTTCGTTGACCCTGTCTTCAGATAAATATAAATTACCTAAAAGAACATAAGACTCGCCGTCTTTTGACATAGATGCAGATTTTTCTAAAACTGGAATTGCTCTATCTATTTCTTGCGCCATTCTTAAGGAATCCGCTAAAAGTTTAAGATTTTTTTCTGTATCTTTGACTACTGGAACAATTTTTTCTTCTTCGGTTTTTTCGTCAACAATAGTGATCATCTTCTTTTGGCCTGATATTAGAACTTCCGCAGCCCAATAAGGATTTTTATTCAATAAGAGTAATTGAGCTAATGCTTTATATTCAGATTCTTTATCTAAAAAATCTTTTGCATGAGCTGCCTTTAAGGTAATCATGTAATCCCTTTCCCTTCCAAGCTGACCATAAACGCCACCAAGTTGGATGAAGTATAATTTTTTAGGATAAAGATTTACTAAAATTTCATAAATCGGTAGCTGTCTCCTAAGAGATTCTTTTTCACCGATTTCACTCTTCATTTCACTTATGTTGGCTGCCATAATCACATACCAATTTTCTCTTGGTTTATATCCCTCTTCTTCTGCTAATTTAATAGCTGTTTCTATAGAAGATAATGATTTTTTGTAATCTTCTAATGAAAAATATGCTTGTCCAAGCAGAGCATATGATTGAGCAGTTACTTTTTCGATCTCTTTTTGCCACTGAAGAACATATTGAATTCCTCTTTCATAATCTTCTTGAACCATATAGAGTTGTCCTAAAGACAAAAGAGCTCCTGTTCTTAATGGAATAGTTACTTCAGGCTCAGCAATTAATTTTCGATATGCATCCATTGCTTGTGTATATTTTTCACTACTGAAATATACATATGCCCACGCGTTCCACATAACCGATCGGTCATAACTCTTTAATTCATCTTTATCATTTCTTAATTCAGTTAAGATTCTTGTCACAGTCTCCATGTCTGGTGCTGGCTCACCTTTGTCATCAACCACTTCAAGCGCTTCATATACTTTAGCCATTTTTTTAGCTGTTGATGCTTGAAGTGCTCTTGCTTTTTTATATTTAACTGGTTGTTTTTTTAATGCTTCATCTTCTTGAGCTCCTATATGTAAAGAAGAAAAAGAAAAACTAATTGCAAGTATTGAAAAAAGGAAGAATGAAATTTGTTTTCTCATAATATTAAATTAACCCTCATCAAGTATATATGTAAACCTATGCAATACATCATCTACCGGAACTGCTTTACCATCAACGATTTTAGGTTTGTATTTTAATTTTAATGCTGCTCTTGCTGATGCACTATTAAACATAGAACATGGTCTAAATTCTACAGTAGGATCTTCAGGGCTTTTGCTGGAACAATATCCTTCAACTGGAACAGCATTTTCTACACTACCTGTTTCAGTAATTGTAAATGATACTAATGCATAACCCATTGTCCCTCTTTCTTGAGCTCTCCTAGGGTAAATAGGTACAACTTTAAATAATGGGATATATTCACCATCTCTAAAAAATGACCCGCCTGCTTTAAAATTTGGTTTTGGTTTTGCTATGCTGACATCTAGACCTGTGAGCGGCTGAAGATCAAGCTCTGGTTGAGCTATATCTTCTGGTTGTTCGTCTGGCTTATCTGGTTTATCAAGCTCACTCATAAAAGTATCAATTTCTCTTTCTGGCATAACAATATCTGTAAGTTTTACCGAAGTATCTTCCTTAATGCCACTATCCCCTAAAGCAATTAAAATCACCATTATAAAAAATAATGCGATAGTTATAAGAGAGGAGAATCCTATTCCAGCTGCATATTTATTTGCATTAAAAGCCTTAACATACATTTCATGTATTGGCTTTGTAACAGAATTTAAAGCAGAAAGGACCTGATCCATAATTTATTTTGGTTCTGAAGCTAATGAAATTGCATTTACGCCTGCTTCTCTAGCACCATCCATAACCTTTATTATTGTGTCAGCGATTGCTTGCTCATCAGCCTGAATTACAACTGATCCTTGAGGGTTATCAGCAAGCATTTTTACAACGTTTGCTTTTACCTGTCTAACATCAATTCTTCTTCCATCCATCCAAACCTCATCATTAGCTCCTACCGCAATTAATATAGCAGCATTCTCTTGAGTTTCTGCTGTTTCAGAATCCGGTCTATTAATTTCAAGTCCTGGCTCTTTTATAAAATTTGCAGTAACAATAAAGAAAATAAGCATGATGAAAACAACATCAAGCATAGGAGTTAAATTAATTTCACTTTCTTCGTCTTTTACTGCGGTAGTTATTGCATTTCTTCTCATTTCAATCTCCTATAATTCTCTCTTAATTAATTCATTTAAATCATTTGAATGTCTTTCTGATGCACTATTTAAATATATGCTCGCGAATACTCCAGAAAGAGCGACAACCATACCTGCCATAGTTGGTAAAGTAGCCTTTGAAACTCCTCCTGCCATTGCTCTAGCATCGCCGCCACCATTAAATGCCATTACTTGGAATACTTCTATCATTCCTGTAACTGTACCTAACAATCCAAATAATGGAGCAAGCACTACACAAGTCTGAATTATTGAAAGATTTTTATTAATCTCTACCTTTGCTTGTGAAATCATCTTTTCACGAATTTGTAGCGCATGCCATGAAGTCTTATCTGATCTGTTTTTCCATTTACTAGATAGATCTTGAATATAAAAATCATGGCTATGAGAAAAATACCAAATTCTTTCAAAAATTAATGCCCACATAAAGAAGACCAAGATTGCAATTAGCCATAAGACAGTGCCGCCCGCTTCCATAAAATCTCTTATGGAAGAAAAAGCTTCTGTTATAGCAAAAAACATAATTGGCTACTATTTCCCTGCACGTTCTGCAAGAATTCCTGTGCTCTGCTCTTCTAAAACACTAATAATTCCTTTAGCAGAAGATGCTGCAAAAGAATGTAATAGAGTTGTAGGAATTGCAACTAAGAGGCCTAGAACCGTTGTAACAAGGGCTTGAGAAATACCTCCAGCCATTAATTTTGGATCTCCAGTACCATATAAAGTAATCATCTGGAAAGTTACAATCATACCTGTAACTGTTCCTAGCAAACCTGCCAAAGGTGCTACGACTGATATTATCCTAACTGCTCCAATACCCTTTTCAATTTCAGGCCTTTCAGCCATAATTGCTTCAGCAAGTTTTAATTCTAATGTATCAATGTCTTTCTTAAAGTTATCTTCTCCAGCTTTAAGAACTCTTCCTAATGGATTTCTTACATCAATAGCTTTAGATTTCGTCTGTTTTTTAACTGCTAAACCTAACATATATAAGCTATAAAGTTTCCAGAAAGCTAGACCAATACCAATTAAACCAACAAATATGATTGCATACCCAACCTCTCTACCTTGTTGAGCTCTCTCAAGCAATGATGGAGTTTGGATTAAGTTTGCTAAAAGACTTCCGCCTTGTGGTCCAGTTGGGTCCACTCCAAACTTTACTAGTTCGCCTGCATCAGCATTACCCACTTTTTTAGCAGTCTTCGTATATCTACCCTCAGGCTGCCTTGGTAAAAATGCATAATCGCCAGTTGATGAAATATATTCTAAATATTTACCATCACACACAGCATTAAATAATCCAACCCTAGTTACATTACATGCAGATGACTCTCCATCAGGGTCTATAACATTTGTATCAAATGATACGACCTGGCCACTAGCTATCATTTCTCTTTGTAATTCGAACCATAAACCTTCAATTTCTCTTATTGTAGGAAGTTCAGTTGTTTCTGACATTTTTGAGGTTAGATTATTTAAAAAAGCAACTCTCTCTACTCCGTATTGCGGGCCGGTTAATGAGCCTGAGAATTGAACAGCAGCCTCACCTGCAGAACTCTGTAAATGACCAAAAAGCTCTACCAGTGAACCAAGTTCTTTTTGATAAGCTTCTTCTTTTACTACTAGTATTGCTTCATTCTTTTTATATTCAGCCTCTAATTGATCTGCAATCTTTTCTTGTCGAGCTAGTTCTCTTTTTTCAGCTGCAAGAATGGATGCTTGTTTGTTCTTATCAGCCATAAATTTAGCTTCTCTATCTGAATTAGCAGCTTGTTCTTTTGTTTTGCCTTCTTTAACAAGCATTAAAAGAGCTTCAACTGTTGAAACTTCATTTGCCTCTTCTTCAGAATCTTGTGCAAATACAAAAGCATTAAATGAAAGTATAAGAACAAAAAATATTGATAAAAACTTATTCATTATACTTCTCCTTTAATAACTGGCATTAGTAGCATATCAACTGGAGCTAACTTCTTAGCCATTCTTATACCATCTCTAATTGGCTTTCTATAACTTCCTGGAAGCTCAACCCATTCACCAACTTCGTTATCCCATCTTCCGCTAGTTCTTTCATCTTTTGTTTGATAGAACATACCTATTCTTCCAATCACTAGTATGTTTACGACAGTGCCGTCTGACAATTTGTCTTCGTAGGTATCTATTTTTCTTCCATACTCAGCTTCAATATTATAAGCCTCTAATACTTGTCTAACTTGCTCAGAAGCAGTAACTTTAGGTTTAGACATTGAAGATCTAACTAGATCAACTCTAGCTCTTCTCTCTTCAGCCCTGAAAGGGGTATCTAATTTAATAAATGTTTCTAGACTATCAAGCATTTTCCCTGCCAACGGAGGTATTTGTCTTTGCATGACAACAACTTGAACAAGCTGTTCATCTAGCTTATCCATTAAATCAAGCTGAGCTTGGATTTGTATTCTTTTTTGTGCGTTATAAAGTTTCAAGCCTTCTACTTGTTTTGAAACAACTTTATATTCATTGACTATCTTATCTGTTTGTCTTTCCGTTGCATCAATCTTATCTTGCGATGTTGCAGAAAGCTGTTGATTGTCTCTACCAACCTCTAAAACACTCTCCATATTAACTTCAACAACTTCATTTGCTAATGAAATAACGCTAAAACCAATAAGCACAGGTAAAGAAATATTCTTCATAAATTTATACATCATTTTCTCCCTTTCCCAAAGTCAGGTAATATTAACAGGCTATTTAGAATAAATAAATTATTTATTTATAGGTTGTTTAATCTAAATACGCACATAAATCAACTAATATTATATAACTTTTATAAATATAGCTTCAATTCAAGGTTCTTACCTTAAAATCTTGGAATAATTCTTGGAGTTTTGTCCTTATAATCCTTATATTCTTCAAGATGTCCCCATTTTTTATTGCCCATATCTTCAAGCATTCTTACCCCGCTAATATGAACCAAAAGAATATATGTAAAAACAGGAGATATTAATGTTAAATACTGTGCTCCACTTAAAGATGGCAATGCAATTAAAGCTATGCCGGTCCAAAGCATAATTTCTCCAAAATAGTTAGGATGTCTTGATTTTGCCCATAAACCAGTAGTAATGAATTTATCTTTATTTTCTTCAAGGGATCTAAAGGTATTTTTTTGATTATCTGCAACAATTTCGATACTAAAACCTATTAAGAATAGTACAACTCCAATACAGAAAAATATGTTGACTGAAATCTCACCTAGATTTCCAGAGTACCAAATTGTAGCAACACCCATTTCACTTGACATCGCAGTTAAAGCACACATAGAACAAATGGAAACCCAAAAACCTTGGAGCGTCCAAGTCATAAAGAATTGAGAGGCTGATGGCTTTATTGTTCTAAACCTTTTATCTTCTCCAGCTTTATGAATTCTTAAAAATAAAAAACTTCCTAGTCGAACTGCCCAGATTGTAATTAATGATGCCAATATAAAATTTCCTTCTATTCCTGATGAACCACCACCTGAAAGAATATATGTAAACCAAACAACTGTTAAATAAGTCAAGGTTCCAGTTAAGTCATAAAACTTTTCAGTTTGAAAGGTATACGCAGGAATATAAGCAACCCATTGGATTAAAAATGCCAATATAACCGCATTTAGAACTATATAACTTCCAGTTAAATAAGCTATTCCAGTTCCAATAAAAAATACAATTATTGATATTAATAAATTAACATACCACTTCATAATTATTTCCACCCACAAGTTCTTTGTTTATTTTGATCATCAAGCCAATCTTTTAGTGGCGCATAATAATTTAATATCGATTTACCGCTGAGCTGTCTAGACCCTGTTAAATTTTCAAAAGTATCTTGCCATGGCTGGCTCTCACCCAATGCCATGGTTGATATTATTTTCTCTCCGGCAGTCTTGCTTCCATAAATAGAGCATTCATGAAGCGGGCCATCAAACCCCATTTCTTTGCATAAAGCTTCATGAAATTGATATTGCATTATCCTTGCTAAGTAATATCTTGTATAAGGGGTATTTCCTGGAATATGGTATTTTGCCCCAGGATCAAAGTACTCCTCAGACCTTTCGCTGCTTGTGCTAATACCTTGATATTGTTCTCTTAGATCCCACCATGATGAATTTAAGTTGCTCTCATCTATTTCACCATTAAATACTCCAGACCTCCATTTATCTAACATTAATGCCCAAGGAATAACAACAACCCCTTCTAAGGCTTGTTTCATTAATAAGCCTATTGGATCTTCCTTTGCTATAGTTGCTTCATCCTCAGAAATAAAATCAATATTCATAAGATAATCTGGTGTAATAGATAAGGTTAAAAGGTCTCCAAACGCTTCATGAAAACCATCATTTGCACCTCCTTGAAAAAGATAAGGTAAGTGATTATATGCTTGATAATAAAAAATATGTCCCAACTCATGATGGATTGTAATAAAGTCCTCTTCATTTTTTTGTATACACATTTTAATTCTAAGATCATTATTAGCAGGATCTAAATTCCATGCAGAAGCATGACAAACTACTGACCTGTCACTAGGCTTAACAAACAATGATCTCTCCCAAAAAGTATCTGGTAATGGCTTGAACCCTATAGATAAAAAGAAATCTTCAGCATATTCAACCATTTCGATTTCATTTAATGATTTTTCTTCAATTATCCTAGTAACATTTACAGAATTTGATTTCGAGCCTTCTGTATAAATTATGTCATATATATTCGACCAGGTTTGTCCCCACATATTTCCTAAAAGGTGCACCGGTAATGGTCCTGAATCTGAAACAATGTCATCTCCATAATAATCATTTAATTTGGCTCTAGCGTGACAATGCAAAGCATCATAAAGTGGTTTAACTTCCTCCCACACTCTATCAGTTTCGCTAAGAAAATCTTCTGCCGGCATATCATATTTACTAAACCATAAATCGCTTAGCCCTTTATAACCCAGATCTTTTGATCCTTGATTTCCAATTTCTACCATACGCATATACATTGGTTTCATAGGCTTCCCAATTTCATGCCAACCTTTCCAGGCACTTAATAGTTCTTCTGGATTTCTAGATTTATCAATAATTGCTTCAAATGCCTCTAAATCAAAACAACTGCCATCTTCATAGCAATACTCTCCGTTTCCATACATAGCTTCTAGACTAGTAGTTATTTTTGATAATTCTTTTGCTAAGTTACTATCAAATGGAGGCGGCATTACAAAAGAACTTTTAAGAATATTTAACATTCTCTTCTTATCAGACGTAGTATCAACATTATTAAAATCAGATGCTCTTCTAGAATTTTCTAAAGATTTAAGTGTATATCTGGTTCCATAATCAGCTATTACTTTTTGTGAATCATAAGTAATAAAGTTTGAACTTATCCAAGAAGCAGAGTTTATAATTGGACCTTCTTCTTTATATTCTTGCTCAACTTCTAATAAAAACTTATCTAAATCTTCACTTGTATTACTTTTTTCGCTACCTGGAGCACAAGAAGTTACAATTAGTATTATGAATATGATACTTAAAAAGTTTTTCATTTTTGTTCCCTCACCATTAAAATAACATAAAAGTGAGTATGTTATGAAGATTTCAACCAATCAATTTAAAAATGGAACTAAGCTAATAATTGATAACGCCCCATGCACAATAGTAGAACATGAATTTCATAAGCCAGGCAAGGGACAGGCAGTTATGAGAATCAAATATAAAAATCTTTTGACTGGCAATACTAATGATAAAACTTACAAATCAGGCGAAAGTGTCGAGTCTGCTGATGTTAATCATAAGGAAATGGAATTTCTGTACCATGATAAAGAATCTTGGCATTTTATGGATAAGGATACTTACGAACAAATAGAAATAAACTCTTCACAAATGGGAGATGCAACAAAATGGCTTACAGGACAAGAAATATGTGAGGTTGTTCTATGGAATAATCAACCAATACTAGTTAGTCCACCTGCAATTGTTGAATTAAAAATTATTAAATCCGAGCCGGGTGTAAAAGGTGATACAGTTTCTGGAGCTACTAAAAATGCAACACTTGAAACTGGTATAGATGTTCAAGTTCCTTTATTTGTAAATGAAAATGAAGTTATTAAAGTTGATACTAGGGATATAACTTATGTCGGGAGAGCAAAGTCTTGATAGATATTGTAAATAAAGAAATCGAATCATTTTTATCATCAATTGATGGAATGGACGAAAATGTTTTATCAACAATCAATGAAAAATATTCTACTACCATTTCTGACGATCTAAAAAATGGTCATTTGACTAGTAATGTATGTATGGTTGCTGCAAGTATATTGAATCTTAATCCAAAAGATTTAGCTAAAGAATTAGAAGAAAAACTTAAAAAATTAAATAAATTCCAAGAAATTAAGGTAGCTGGTGCTGGATTTATAAATATATCTCTTAATAGAAAAGATTTTATTTCTATTTTAGATGAAATAAATAACAACAAAGAGAAATTTGGAGAATCTAACCTAGGTAATGGAAATAAAATACAAATTGAGTTTGTGTCTGCAAACCCTACTGGACCTTTACATGTTGGCCATGGAAGAGGTGCTGCATATGGTGACGCCCTAGCAAGAATCCTTACAAAGACAGGGTCTATAGTAGAAAAAGAATATTATATTAATGATGCTGGAAGACAAATAGATATTTTAACAGCTAGTGTAATCACTAAGTTGCTTCAAAAAAATATTGGCAATTTTTCTCCTCAAAATACTTATAAAGGTAAATATATAGAAGAAATAGGCATTGCCTTTAGTAAAGAAAAAGTTGTTTCTTATAAAGAACCTAAATTAATAATTAATAATCTTCCGGGAGATGCTGAAGAAGAAATTGATCAAATCATATCTAATCTAAAAGAGATGGATAATAAAATCTGGGATGAGGTTAAGGAGTTTTCTCTTAAAAATATTTTAGATCTAATTAAACAAGATCTAGGAAGCTTTAATGTAAATTTTGACAACTGGTTCCAAGAATCTTCTCTAGGCGATTTAAAAGATCCAAATTCACAGATTTCTACTTTAGTAAATAAATTAAAAGAGGATGATAATGCATATGAGAAAGATGGAGCTCTTTGGTTAAATACTGATGTAAGTGGTGACGATAAGCATAGAGTATTAATTAGAGATGATGGAAGAGCAACCTATTTTGCATCTGATGTCGCATATCATAAAAATAAAGTCGATAGAAAATTTGATACGTTAATTAATATCTGGGGCGCTGATCATCATGGTTATATAAAAAGGATTGAAGCCTCAATAGAGGCACTGGGGTCAAAAAAAGAAAAGTTAGTTGTCAAATTGGTGCAGTTTGCAAATTTATTTAAAGATGGAAAAAAGGTAAAAATGTCTACAAGGTCAGGCGAATTTTTTACATTAAAAGATCTGATAAATGATATTGGGGCTGATGCAGCCAGATTTTATTATTTATCAAGACAAGCTGATCAGCATTTGGATTTTGATATAGATCTAGCAAAATCAGATAGTAAAGAAAACATTTTTTATTATATTCAGTATGCGCATGCAAGAATTTTTTCATTAGAAAAAAAATTTATCGAGAACAATCAAGGCAAAAATATTAACTCTATATCTGAAGAAAGTACTTCATATGATAAATACGATAAATTAATTCATGAAATATCAAAATATCCAAACATTGTTAAAAAGTCTGCACAAACCCTTCAACCGCATTTAATTATTTTTTATCTAAGAGATTTGTCTCAACTATTTCATAGCTACTATAACGACAATCATGTACTCTCCGAATCAGAAGAAAATATGAAATCAATTATTTTTTGCTTATCCGCTGTTAGACAAACTATTGCAAATGGGCTCACTCTCTTAGGCATCAGCCCGATGCAAAAAATGTAATGAGATGAAAGATTTTGCAAATAGAAATAATAAAAGAAATAGCAATGTTAAAAATAAGCGTGTATTTAGGTCAAAAAAACCAAACGCCCAAACCATTTCAAGTAATACAATTATATTCTTGTTGATTATCTTCTTTGGGCTGAGCTCAGTTTCCTTTCTATATTTTAAAACTGATGTGGTCTCGATTAAGCCTGAGGATTCAATAAATTCAGTTACAATTGATTTCCCAACATCATTGATAGAAGATTCTATTTTAATAGAATCAAATAAGAACATTTCTAAGATGGAATGTGAATATTTTGTTCAAATAGGCGCCTATGGAAATAAAAAATATGCGTTAGAAGCAAAAAGCATGCTTCAAGCAGAAATCCAAAGAATTTCAATTAATGAGGTTTTTAGCTCTCTTCAGTCAGGTAAATTACTACATAGTGTAATTTCAGGTCCATATGAAAATAAATCTTCAGCAAATAATGCAAAAGAAAAAATTACAAAAACAGGTTTTGACCCTCGTCTTAGAACGCTATGCAAACAAAAATAATTAACAATATTAAGGAAATTAGAAAAAAAATTGATACAGCTTGTATGTTAGAAAATATTGATCCAAATAATCTAACCCTTATAGCAGTTTCTAAGAAAAAGAGTCATGAGTTAATTAATATCGCTTTAGAAAATGGGGTTTATGATTTTGGTGAAAATTATGTACAAGAGTTGATAGAAAAATCTAAACTTATAAAATCAAATAAAATTATTTGGCATTATATTGGGCCCATCCAGTCAAATAAGGTAAAAGGTATCGCTGCTTGCGCTAATTGGGTGCATACCCTCCATAGAGAAAAGATAATTACAAAATTAAATACTGAGTGTAAAAAAATTAATAAGGTTATTAATGCATGTATCCAAGTGAACATATCATCCGAATCATCAAAAAATGGATGCAAAACAAATGAACTTATGGATATTGCAAAAATAATTAAATCTATGAAAAATATTAATTTAAGAGGCATAATGGCTCTTCCAAAATTAACTACTAACAAAATTGAGCGAGCAGAAATAATGGAATCAGTAAAAAATCTTAGTTTAGAGCTTCAATCTTCGTATCCTAATGCGACCTCTATCTCTTTAGGAACTTCATCAGATTTTCAGGATGCAATAATTCATGGTTCTACAATGATCAGAATTGGTGAGTCTATTTTTGGAAAAAGGTTATGAATATTGTTTTTTATGGTGGTGGGAATATAGCCCAAGCATTTATAGAAGGGCTAATAAATTCTGGTTATAAAAAAAATAATATCTTTTATATAGATAGAAATCTTAAAAATAAAAATAAGCTTAAAAAACTAAAAATAAAAAGCCTTAATAACAAAGAATCACTACAAATAGATTTATTTATACTTGCTGTTAAGCCTAAAGATGCTATTCATGCATACAAAGACATATTAAAAAATTATAGAAATCCAAAAATTGTTAGTTTTGTAGCTGGGATAAGAACTAATAAATATAAACATATAAATAAAAAGGTTGAGTTTCTTCGAGCAATGCCAAATACATCATCAAAATTCAATTTAGGCATTACTGCAATCTATAATTCAAGTTTTAAAAAAAGCAATCTTTTAAAAGTTATTAATATTTTTAAAAAGGTTGGGATTGTGATGCAACTTGAAAAAGAATCTAAAATTGACACATTTACAGGGATTATTGGGAGCGGTCCTGCCTACTTCTTTTACCTTTTAAAGATATATGAGAAAAAATTATTAACTTTATGCAATGGCAATAAAAAAGAGGTAAATGCAATTATTGTAAATCTTATGAAAGGTGTATGACTATCAATAAAAGATGGTAAAGATTTGGATGCGCTAATTATGAAGGTGGCTTCTAAAAAAGGCACAACAGAAGCAGGCTTAAAATCTTTTGAATCTAACTCAATTAATAAGATCTTTGAACAAGGCCTAAATGATGCGATAAAACGCTCTAAAGAAATCTCTAATGAATACTAATTACCAAATTCTTGGGCTGTTTTTAAATGTTATAAACTATATGTTTATATTTCTATTAATTTTTAATCTTCTCAAAGTTAATTATTTCAACCCTATTGTTGCTGCCTTGGTAAGGATATACAAACCAATATCCAAAATCTTTTTTATTTTTACAAATCAAATTATAAATATTTTAATTCTTGCCATTATTTTTAAACTTCTATCTTTAATAATCTACTTCGGCAATCAATATGAAACAATTACACTTTTAGGTGTAGCAATAATCCAAACTTTAATGGCGATATTGCGAATAATTTTCTTTGCTGTCATTGGTGGAGTCATTCTCAGCTGGGTTTCGCCAGAAAATTCAAATGCATTTCTTCAATTGATTGAAGAAATATCATATAAAACTCTTGCACCGATAAGAAAATATATACCATCAGCTGGAGGTCTCGATTTTTCGCCTTTATTTATTCTAATAATGATAAATTTACTTGAAAGTTTCCTAACTGATATTCTTAGGGCAATAGTATGAAATCAATAACAAAGCTTATTAATTTTACTAAAGGCATAGCTTTAGAGTCAGGTAAAAGACTAGATTCATTTGATCTAATGGTGGAAACATATGGGGAGCTTAATGAATCTAAAACCAATGCTATTCTTCTATGTCATGCCTTTTCTGGCGATCATCATGCTGCTGGCAAAAATGAAGATCAGGGTATTGGTTGGTGGGACCAAATTGTAGGACCAAGCAAAGCAATAGATACAGACGAATATTATGTTGTTTGTTGCAATAATATTGGCGGATGCTCTGGGTCCTCTGGCCCAACAAGCATCAATCCTAATACTAAAAAAGTATATGGAAGTGACTTCCCAATAGTCAGTGTTAGTGATTGGGTAAATACTCAAAAAATGCTTATGGATAAATTAAATATTCCATATTGGCATTTTGTTGCCGGAGGAAGCTTGGGTGGGATGCAAGCCCTTCAATGGTCTATTGCTTATCCAGACAAAATAAAAAAAGCAGGAATTTTTGCTGCTGCAGCCAAATCAAGCACACAAAATATTGCAATGAACGAAGTAGCAAGAGAATCAATAAGAAAGGATAAAAATTTCCACAATGGAAACTATATTGAGCAAAATGTTATCCCAAAAAATGGAATTAAAACTGCAAGGATGCTAGGCCATATAACATATCTTTCGGAAAAACATATGGATCTTAGGTTTGGTAGAAAATTTCAAGACGATGCTTCAAAAATAGATAAAGAAGTAGATTTTGAAGTTGAGAATTATCTGCAATATAAAGGTGAAAAATTTTCAGAATCATTTGATGCGAACTCTTATATCATCATGACAAAGGCGATGGATGGATATGATGCTGCTGGTAAAGAAGATAGTCTTGATGAAGCTTTAAAGGAAATAAGAGCTGAGCTACTCATTGTTGGTTTTTATTCTGATTGGCTGTATCCCCCAGAAAGAGGAAAAGAAATTCAAATAGCAGCAATAAATAATAATATAAAATCTTCATACGTAGTTTTAGATGGAGAGCATGGGCATGATAGTTTCTTATTTCATTCAGAGCAGTATTCAAAAATAATTAAAAAATTTATTCAATCATAATGGCTAGAGAACTTTCAAAAATAATAAATAATTGGGTCCCTGAAGAAAGTAAAGTAATAGACTTTGGTTGTGGAGATGGATCTTTGTTACAAAAGCTAATCCAGACAAAAAATGTTCTAGGCTATGGAGTTGAAATTAATGATTCAAAAATTGAAGAATGTATTGCAAAAGGAGTTCCTGTAATAAAACAGGATATTGACAAAGGTATTAATGAATTTGAATCTTCAAACTTTGATTTATCAATAATGGCAAGATCGATTCAATGCTTGAAAAGCCCAAATCTAGCTTTAGAAAGGATGCTAAATCTTTCAAAAAGATGTGTGGTTACTCTTCCAAATCTTGGTTATTGGAGATGTCGACTAAATCTAGCCTCTGGAAAGATGCCCGTCACTCCTGAACTTCCATCTAGTTGGTATGAAACAAAAAATATTCATCTTTGTACTATCAAAGACTTCGAACAGCTTTGTATAGATCAAAATATTAAAATTAAAGATAAAGTTTTCTTAAATTCAAATGGTAGTTCTGGGATCCTAGCTTCTATAAATCCAAATTTATTTGCAATTGAAGGGGTTTATTTACTTGAAAAATAATAAAGAAATATTAATAGCAACATCTAACCCCGGGAAAGTAAAAGAATTCGAAAAACTACTTAAGCATCATAAATTATTTTCTTTAACAGACTTAAATATTGAGGATGCTATAGAAGATGGGAGCTCTTTTCTTGAAAATGCTCTAATCAAAGCAAAACATGGCTCATTAAGTTCAAGTAAATATACTATTGCTGATGATTCTGGGCTTGTAGTACCTGCATTAAACTTTGAACCAGGAATATTTTCTGCTAGGTACGCAGGAAAGGAAGCTTCAGATAAAGAAAATAGAGAAAAAATAATAGACAAATTAAACAAGCTAAAAGTTAAAGACCTTGATGCTTACTATGTTTGTGTTCTTGTAGGAGTAAGAAGTCATGATGATCCTATGCCAAAAATTTCTGAAGGTAGAATTTTTGGAAAGGTATCTATTAAAAGTTCTGGTGATGGAGGTTTTGGATATGACAAAATTTTCTACCCAGATAATTATTCTTGCTCAATGGCATCTATCGATTCAGAAATTAAAAACAAAATTAGCCACAGGGCTATTGCATCAGAAAAATTTTTAAAGATTTATGAAAATTAATTTATTTTTTGATAATTAAAGTTAAAAATCTGCCTACCTTGTTCTTCACCTCTTTTCTCAAATTTTGAAAGGCGTTTTTTTTCTAAGAATTTTTTTGTAGAAGATGTAAAGAATTCACTATTATTTAATATCTCGGCAATGCTTTCAGCATAATTTTCCCAATCAGTTGAGATATATAAATAAGCATTCATTTTCATCGAATTATTAAGTATTCTTAGAAAATCATTATTAATCAATCTTCTTTTATGGTGTCTTTCTTTTGGCCATGGGTCAGGACATATTATTTTAATGGCATCAAAAATTTCTATGGAATTTTTATCTAATAAAATTCTAATATCATCAGGAAAAATTCTTACATTATTAATATTGCTCTCTTTTATATTTCCTAATAAAGTTCCTATTCCTGACATATATACCTCTGAGCCTATAAATAGCACTTCTGGGTTACTAAGAGCTTCTTGAGAAATGTTTTCTGCATTACCAAAACCAATTTCTAAACAACATGAAGAAAATTTAGTGCATTCTTCTTGAAGATCATTCATATCTTCTATAGCAAAATTTGATAAATTTTTTAGATTTTCTTCTTGTTTTTTTGTTATGCGTCCCCTTCTTTTAACAAAAGAAGGTAAGAACTTTAATCGCATTCAAGGTAATTTGCGCTAAGCAAAATCTACCATCAAGGATTTTAATTTTTTTAGAGCGCTATTTTCTATTTGTCTTATTCTTTCAGCTGAAACTTTATATTCATCAGCTAAATCATGAAGAGTAGCTTTTTGATCTGCTAGATACCTTCGCTGAAGAATGTCTTTGCTTCTATCATCTAACATCTTCATCGCCTGAATTAATTCTTCCTTATTTACATCATCGGCTTGTTCGGTTGCAACAATAACTTCTGGATCATATCTTTTATCTTCAAGATATTGTGATGGAGACATAATCTCATCATCATCTCCAGTTGGTACAGGTGAATCAAATGAAGAATCATTAGATGAAAGTCTATTTTCCATATGCAATACATCTTTAACTTCAACATTTAAATCAGCTGCTATTTTCTCTGCTTCTTCTTTAGTTAGCCAGTCTAGACTTTTCTTTTTGCTTCTTAGGTTAAAAAATAATTTTCTTTGGGCTTTTGTTGTTGCAATTTTAACAAGCCTCCAATTTCTTAAAATATATTCATGTATTTCGGCTTTAATCCAATGAACAGCAAATGAAACTAATTTAACACCTCTATGAGGATCATATTTATCAACTGCCTTCATAAGGCCAACATTCCCTTCTTGGATAATATCACCTAATGGCAATCCATAACCTTGATATGACCTTGCTATATGCACAACAAATCTTAGATGATGAATAACCAGCATCCTTGCTGCATCTAAATCATCTTCTTCATATAATTTAAGCGCAAGCTCTTGCTCTTCTTCCTTAGAAAGAATGGGTATTGCATGAACTGATGAAAGATATGATTCAATATCCTTACCTGGACTATTTAGCTGTGAAGGTTGTAGTTGTGTGCCCATTTTATATTAAAATTTTATAATTAATTATATTAATTAATTAATTATGATTAATTAGAAATTATACCAATTTTTGAAAAAAATCTCTTAAAACAGGTAAAAATTCATCTTTTATTGCATTATTCCTAAAAGCAATGAAGTAAGGATTGAGTATAGAATTGGTTTTTGCATAACTTAATTCTCTTTCATCTTCGACGCTGATTACGCTTCCGCCAAAGCTTGAAAGAACAGCATGAGCAGCAGCTATATCCCATTCTGAAGTAGGGCCAAATCTTGGGTAAATGTCTGCATTACTGTCAGCTAAACTACAAAGTTTTAAGGAGCTCCCCTTTTCAATTATCTTATATTTAATATCTTTTTTTTCTAAAAATAATAAGAAAGCTTTATCATTTTCACTCTTATGGCTTTTACTCATAACAATCCTTAACTCATCTAAACTAGAAGAATCTGAGTGATTATTGTTAAAGACAGAACCATACCAAATCTTATTCATTACTGGAGCTCCAACTATTCCAAAGACCGCCCTTTTATTCTCTATTAAAGCTATATTTACTGTAAATTCATTAGTTTTATTTATAAATTCTTTGGTCCCGTCTAATGGATCTACTAACCAATAAACATCTTCTAGATTTGAAAGACAATCTTGATTAAAAGTTTCTTCAGATATTACTGGGATTGATGAAGATATAGATTTAAGTCTTTCTAATATTAATTCGTTTGCCCTTTTATCAGCTAACGTTAATGGGGAGCCATCAGATTTGTTAATTTCACCAAAATCATCACTTTCATATACATCCATAATCTCTTTAGATGCATCAATAACACAACTTTTTAACGTTGCTATATGTTCAGTAATAAAATGTTCGTTAGCCATTAGAAAGTTCTATTCAAGGGCTTTTAATCTTTGATTTACTCTATCACTTTGCTCAGGAAAACAACTCCAGCAATGTTCATATAAAGCTTCTTCCCACTCGCCATACATTGGATTAATTAACATATACCATTTTTCTCCCCACATGTTTGAATACTTATCAATAAGTGCCTTCCTATTATTAATGCTCGTTGCAGTCTCCTCTAGGGGTATAAAGTCATCTAATTGATCTCCGAAAATTTGGATAACGCGATAATCTTTCTTTATTAAATCTCTTCGACTTGTCTTATCTGAAGCCCAACCATTCTCATTCTTCATAAGAAGTACATCTCTATCATTATCAAAGGGAAGTCCTACAGCTATAAGGTTATTTTTTGTATATGTCTCTAAATCATGAGTCCTATTTGTAACATAGAATATTTTTATACCCTTAGAATCAGCATAACCAAGAAATTCTTTAACTCCAGGTAATGCGCTTGCAGACTCTTCGGAAACCCATTCCTTCCATCCAATTGGATAACTTGTTCCATTTAGAATACTTCTTACCTGATGCTCTGAATTATCAAGAACAGTTTCATCGACATCTAAAATAATTGCTGGCGGAAGGTTTTGGTAGCCTTTATTTTGGTTTATAAGAGCCGTCCAAGATTTATCTTCTAATGCATTATCAATATTACTTTTAGCAGACGTATAAATTTGAAAGGTATTGGCCTTGTATTCTGCAGATGTTCTCTTAAACAAGACTGCAAGAAGTGATTGTTTTTGATAAGAATTATCAATTTCACTAGCAAGCGGAGCATTATTAAAAAAAATTATGCAGTATAAAAAAATATGTCTTAGTGATTTCATTGTTTAAGAGCATTATAATGCTTAATTAAATTAAGTCACAAAAAGCATATTATGGATAATAAAATAATAGAGAATTTAGAAAAGTTAAAAAAAATGTTAATTCTTCTTAGCGAAGAAAGAAAAGTTGTATTATCTCACCATAAAACATTCGAACATGTTGAAAAAATGAGATCAATCGTAAATGAATCAATAGATATAGCGAGGAAATAATGGCTGATAAAGAATATAAATGTTTTCAGATAAATGTTACCAATCATGTAGCTAGCCTGGTTTTATCTCGACCAGATGAACTAAATACTATGTCCAGAGACTTCTGGGTTGAGCTTGGAGATGTACTAGAAGAAATAAATCGAAATTCAGACATAAGAGTGGTTGTAATGTCTTCAACTGGTAAACATTTTTGTGCAGGAATGGATTTAAATGCCTTTGATAATGGTGTAGACAATATCCCAGATGATAAAAAACCAGATGATGCACGTATTGGCGAAGCTGTATACAGAGTAGCTAAGGAACTTCAAGAATATATCAGCACTTTAGAAAAAATAAGAGTGCCTGTAATTGCTGCAATTCAAGGGGGTTGTGTTGGTGGTGCTGTTGATTTGGTTACAGCTTGTGATATTAGACTTGCCTCTAGCGATGCATTTTTCTGTATTCAAGAAATTAATATTGGTATGGCTGCAGATGTTGGAACTCTTCAAAGACTTCCTAGGATTATCCCAGATTCTAAGATGCGTGAAATGGCATATACGGGAAGAAGAATGTATGCAGAAGAAGCAAAAGATACTGGTTTGGTAAGTGATACCTTTGAGTCGCAAGAAAAACTTCTTGATGCTGCAAATAAATTAGCTAATGAAATTGCTTCAAAGTCTCCGGTTGCTATATATGGTCTTAAAGCAGTTATGAACTATTCAAGAGACCATACTGTAAGCGAGAGTTTGGAATATAACGCATTATGGAGTGGAGCTATGTTAAGTCAAAAAGATATGACTGAAGCAATGACCGCTAACATGGAAAAAAGAGAAGCATCATTTAATAAATTAGTTGATGTAAAGAAATTTAACGAGTCAGACTCTTAAGCTTTTCTTAAAAAAACAGGGACGGTACTTGTTGATTCAGATTTTGAATACTTATATCCATCTGAATTAAAGTTAACTAAATCCTCATGATCAGTTACTTTATTTTTTATAATCCACCTAGCCATTAAGCCTCTAGCTTTTTTTGCATAAAAACTAATAATTTTATAATTTCCATTTTTATAATCTTTGAAACATGGTGAAATTACATTTAACTCTTTAGGCATCTTTCCTAGAGCAGTAAAATATTCTTTTGAAGCAAGATTAATTAAAAGGCCTGATTTTTGTTCTTTAAGATCGTCTAGGACATTTTGTTGTATTTTATTCCCCCAAAATTCATATAAATTTTTCCCTTTTGGAGTTTCTAACTTTGTTCCCATTTCTAACCTATAAGGCTCCATGACATCTAATGGTTTTAAAATCCCGTATAAGCCTGACAATATCCTTATATGTTTTTGAGCGAATTTCATATCTACTTCAGATAAATTTTCTGCCTGAAGGCCTTGATATACATCTCCTTTAAAGACAAGCATGGATTGCTTTGAGTCACTTGAAATATTTTTTGAAGCCGCCCATGACTGATACCTATCATAATTCAAAGCAGCCAATTTATCGCTAAGCCCCATTAAAGAAGCAATATCTTTTGGTTCTTTCTGTTTTAGTTGACCAATAAGTTCAGTGGATTGACTAAGAAATGCTGGAACAGAATGCTTGCTATTAGTTTCAAATTCGTAATCAAGTGTTTTTGCTGGAGAAAGTACTATAATCATGGCTGTATTTTAACGAAAACTATAAAGCTTATCCAATGATGTATCTAGAAAAAACCATAATTTCTTTAGGGAGATGTATATCATTAATGATACCTATAATGGTGATTCTAATGGTAGTGATAATTGTTGCCAGGTATTTTCTTGGAATTGGTCTAACTGGTATTCAAGAGTTAGTTATGTACATCCATGCATTGGTATTCCTTGGTTGTGCTGGATATGTCCAATATAAAGATGAGCATGTCAGAGTAGATATTTTTTATAGAGATGCATCTAATGAATATAAAAATAAGGTAAATCTAATATTTGGGATTTTATTCTTAATGCCAATGATATTTGTTATTGGGTATTTTTCCATAGACCTTATTGAGATGTCCTGGGAAATTAAAGAAACTTCTACTGAAGCTGGTGGGCTGAATTATGTCTATATACAAAAAACTCTTATTTTATTATTTCCACTAAGCTTGGTGTTAACAATTATTTACCAACTAAGAGAAAAGTAATGGAAGTAATACCTCTTCTACTTTTGATAATCATTTGTGCTGCTTTATTGATAGGTTATCCAGTAGCTTTTACTTTGGCAGGAATATCAATTCTATTTGCTTTGATATGCATTCCTTTTGGGATATTTGATCCCACTATATTTAAAAGTATTCCAATAAGGATTTTTGGAATTATGAATAACATAACATTGCTTGCAGTGCCTTTATTTATTTTTATGGGGACCATTTTAGAGAAATCAGGGATTGCAGCAAAAATGTTAGAAAATATGGCTGCTGCTTTTAAGAAAACTAAGGGTGGATTATCGATATCAATTATTGTCGTTGGAGCTCTACTTGCTGCAAGCACCGGTATTGTTGGGGCAACAGTAGTGACTATGGGCTTAATGTCTTTGCCAATATTAATAAATCAAGGATATGAAAAGGGTTTCTCAGCAGGATTGGTTGCATCAACAGGGACTTTAGGGCAAATCATACCCCCTTCCATTGCATTGGTTTTGCTTGGCGATGTTATGTCAAATGCTTATCAAAGAGCTCAAAATGATATGGGTATATTTTCTCAACAGACGGTTACAGTAGGAGATCTTTTTATAGGCGCAGTAATCCCAGGAATGATGATATGTCTTGGGTATCTTATCTATACGATTTATAAAAATGGTAAAAATAAAGATTTAAAAGACTACTCTAATGAAGTCCCAATTCAAAGAATTGAGTTATTAAAAACTCTTGCCCTTCCAATAGTATTAATCTTTCTTGTGCTTGGTTCTATATTTGCTGGGATTGCGACCCCAACAGAAGCAGCAGCAATTGGAGCTTTTGGAGCAATGCTAATTGCATTTATAAATAGCAAGATTAATTTTCAATTTATAAAGGAAACCTCAGAGAAGACAGCAATAGTATCTACTATGATTTTTACTATACTTATTGGAGCTTCAATTTTTTCATTAATCTTTAGAGGTGTGGGTGGAGATGAGTTAATTAATCTTATTTTTAGTTCTCTTCCAGGCGGACCCCTCACAGCACTAATCTTTGTTTTAATAGTAATTTTCTTATTAGGATTTATCTTAGACTTTATAGAAATCTGTTATGTAATAGTTCCTTTGATAGCCCCGCCACTTTTAATGATGGGCTTTGATCCAGTATGGTTAGCCATACTGTTTGCAATAAATTTACAAACCTCATTCCTAACACCACCTTTTGGATTCTCTTTATTTTATTTGAGAGGGGTTGCAGATGAGAGTATTCAAACTTCAGAAATCTATAGTGGCGTAATACCTTTTATCCTCATTCAGCTATTAGTGCTATTAATAGTTATGATTTTTCCTGTTTTTGTTTTATAAATTAAGACTAAAGTCCTGCATTATTTTTCTCTAATGCTCGCTCTGCTCTATAACTTGAACGAACCATAGGACCAGATACAACTTCAAGAAAGCCTTTTTTTAGTCCAATTTGTCTATATTTCTCAAATTCTTCTGGAGTTACCCATCTTTCAATTGGGTGATGATTAACAGTAGGTCTTAGATACTGTCCAATAGTTAATATATCAACCTTGTTTTCTATAAGATCATCCATGGTTTGCTCTATTTCAGCATCAGTTTCACCAAGACCAAGAATAATACTTGTTTTAGTAAGCACTGTTGGATTAATACGTTTTGATTCTGCAAGCACATCTAGGGTTTGCTGATAGCCTGCTCTGATATCTCTAACTTGGTGCGTAAGTCTCTCAACTGTTTCAATATTTTGCGCAAACACCTCTAAGCCACAATTGACTAATGTATCTATAGAAGAAGATAAGCCTTTGAAATCTGGAGTTAAGGCCTCTACTGCAGTATTTGGGTTTAATTCTTTAATTAATTTTACGGTATCAGCAAAATGTTGAGCTCCACCATCAGGGAGATCATCTCTATTAACAGAAGTAAGCACAACATATTTTAATTTCATTATCTTAACTGCTTTTGCAGTATTCATTGGTTCATCTTTATCCAGCCATCCATTTGGGTTGCCAGTATCAACAGAACAAAACTTACACGCTCTTGTACAAACAGATCCCATTAACATAAATGTTGCAGTGCCAGCAGACCAGCATTCATTAATATTAGGGCAGTGTGCTTCTTCGCAAACTGTATAAAGCCGTTTACTTTGAACCTGTTCTTTTACTTTATGAAAGTTTGGATTAAATTCAGCTTTTACTTTTAACCAACTAGGTTTTTTTGGAGTAGGAATATCTGCGTATTTATTAAATTTTTGACCATTCTTAATAGACTTGATGCCATCTCTATTGATGGTTTTTGTTGTAGCTATTAACTCCATAATTAAAATATATGTCTAAGTTTTTCTATTACAAGTTCTTCTAATTGTAATTTAGAAATATTTCTATTGAAATCTTTTATCTGTGTTACCTCCAAGCCCTCATACCCACATGGATTGATATAGGTAAAAGGTTTTAAGTCCATATCAAAATTTATGCTAATTCCATGATAGGTTTTATTTTTTGAGATTCTTAAGCCAATTGAAGCAATTTTTTTATCATTAACATAAACCCCAGGAGCCCCCTCAATAAATGAACTTTCAATTGACAGATCGGATAATAATTCTTTAATAAATTCTTGAATAGAAACAACCAGCTTGTTTGGACCACATCCTAATTTCTTTATATCTAATAAAAAATATATTATGAGCTGTCCAGGACCGTGATAAGTCACCTCCCCACCTCTATCAGACTGTACAATAGGAATCTCTTTTGGATCTAATACATGACTATTATCTGCAGCAGTTCCAAGGGTAAATACTGGAGGGTGCTCTAGTAACCAAATTTCATTACTAAAATCTTTTTCTTTTATATGAGATCTCATTAATTCGAGAGTCTCATGATAATTAACAGTACCTAATGATTTAAAGGTTAAATTTTCTAACACTACTTATTTCTTGATTCTACGAATGCATCTTCAGATATCTCATGGTATGCCGACACATCGTTTTTAAATTTAAGATAAGAATCATATACTTTTGAGATTACTTCATCTTCTTTTGCAAGCTCATCTAAAATTTTATTGGAAATCTTTCTAAATTCTTCGATTACATCATCCGGTAATTTTCTTAACTCTACTCCATGGACTTCTATTAACTCAGTTAGTGCTTGATTATTTTTTGCAAGATACTCATCAAGCATATCTTGATTAACTGCTTTCGTGGCTGTTTCAATAATAACTTGTAAATGATTTGGCAAAGAGTTCCAAGCATCTATATTTATCAGAAGTTCTAGCATAGGTCCTGGCTCATGCCATCCTGGATAATAATAGTATTTTGCAGCTTGATGAAAGCCAAATGTTAAATCATTATATGGGCCAACCCATTCAGTCGCATCAATCACTCCTGTTTGTAATGCAGTAAATAATTCTCCACCAGGCAGAGTTACTGGGATACCTCCTGCTTCTTTTAAAACTTCGCCTCCAATTCCTGGTATTCGCATCTTTAAGCCTTTGATATCTTCGAGAGAATTTATTTCTTTATTAAACCAACCAAACATTTGGGTTCCAGTGTTTCCAGCTGGGATTGGATAAATATTAAATGGGGCATATATTTCTCTCCATAATTCTAGCCCTCCACCTCTATTTACCCATGCGTTAATTTCATCTGCGGTTAGGCCAAATGGAACACTTGTAAAAAATTGAGCTGCTGGAACTTTTCCTTTCCAAAAATAACCCCCGCTATGCCCCATCTGATGCGACCCGCTTGAGACAGCATCAAATACTCCAAATGCGGGAACTTGTTCTTCAGCTCCATAGACAGTTATCACCATTTGCCCATCGCTCATTTCTTCAACCAAATCTGCAATTCTTTCAGGCGCCATACCAAGGCCAGGATAATTTTTTGGCCAAGATGTAACCAATCTCCAATTATATTTTTCTTCTTTAGAAGATTTGATTGCTTCTGTGGTATTTGAAGCATCTGAACAACTAACAACAAAAATTAATATACTTAAATAAATTAAATATCTCATTACAATTTCTCTAGGTTTGCATAAGCCATTACTAGCCATTTAGTTCCTGAATTATCAAAATTTACTTGAACTCTAGCTGTATCACCAGAGCCCTCATAGTTTAAAACAATCCCTTCACCAAATTTCTTATGTTTTACTTTTTGGCCAAGAGCAATCCCAATCTCCTCCTCAAATTCCATTTTCGTTTCTTTAAAATCTTTTCTATTATAAGGAATATTGGTTTGTGCTCTAGGTCTTATTTCATCAATAAGTTCTTTTGGAATCTCTCGTAAAAATCTTGATGGAGGGTTGAAAGTGTCTGTTCCATGAAGCCTTCTTGATTCTGCATGTGTGATATATAACTTTTCCATAGCTCTGGTTATAGCTACATAACAAAGCCTTCTTTCTTCTTCTAGTTGAGAAGCGCTTTCCATAGACCTTCCGTGCGGAAATAAACTCTCCTCTAGTCCTGTTATAAGTACTAACTTAAATTCTAGGCCTTTAGCAGAATGCATTGTCATTAATTGCGCTGCGTCATCATGCTCTGATGCCTGCCTATCGCCTGAATCTAATGAAATAATATCAAGATAACTCTCAGCTATTTCAAGGTTTGATTTATCCTCTTTAATACTCTGTTCAAAGTTCTTTGTTGCAGTGATTAGCTCTTCTAAATTTTCTATTCTGGTTTTACCTTTTTCACCCGCCTCTTTTGCATGATATGCATATAAGCCTGATTCTTTAATTATTAATTCCATTAATTCAGACAATGTATTTTCTTCAATAAAAGCTTTGCAACCTGCAATAAATTCTAGATAGTCCCTAAGCCCTGCTCCTCCTCTTCCAGATATTAAACCTTCATCGATTAATTTAGCTGAAGCTTTTATATAAGAGATATTATATTTCTTAGAAGTTTGTCTAATCTTCCCTAAAGTCTTCTCTCCAACACCTCTTGTTGGATTTGAAATAGACCTTTCAAATGATGGGTTATCATTGTTATTAAAAATTATTCTTAGATATGCTATTGCGTTTTTAATTTCTAATCTTTCATAAAAACGTAAGCCGCCATAAATCCTATATGGAATACTCACCCTTAATAAAGCCTCTTCAATAGCTCTAGATTGGGCATTTGATCTATAGAGAACTGCTGCCTCTTCATAGGCACCACCTTTATTCATCCAATCTTTTAAAACATCAGCCACAAATCGAGCTTCGTCTTGTTCGTTGTATGCTTGGTATAATATTATTTGTTCACCTTCAAGTTTGTCAGTCCATAAATTTTTTCCAAGCCTTTCTTTATTATTATCAATTAGTGCATTGGCTGCATTAAGGATGATATTGGTAGATCTATAATTCTGCTCAAGTCTAATAATTTCAGTATTCTTATAATCTTCTGTAAAAGAATTAACATGTTCCACTTTTGCGCCTCTCCAACCATAGATTGACTGATCATCATCTCCAACAGCAGTTACATTAGCTTTGTCAGATGCTATTTCTTGAAGCCATTTATACTGAATAGTATTTGTATCTTGAAACTCATCGATTAATATTGATTGAAATCTTGTTTGAAAAAAAGATTTAACAGAAGGAGATTCTGCTAATACCTCATATGATTTTAATAGCAATTCTCCAAAATCAACCAAATCATCTCTTTGGCAAACTTCTTCATATTCTTTATTGATCTTATTTACTGTTTCAGTATAAAAATCGTCTTTATCATTAACCTCTTTACTTCTTAACCCCTCATCCTTCCAAGTATTAATTTGCCACTGACTTTGTCTGGCTGGCCAGGTAGCCTCATCTAAATTTAATTCTTTTGAAATTCTCTTGATTATCCTTAATTGATCATCTGAGTCTAAAATTGTAAAACTGCTAGATAGGCCAGCTTCTTTATGGAATCTTTTTAAAAGTTTATGAGATAAGCCATGAAATGTTCCAACCCAAGAATCTAACATTGGAGCTTGAAGAAGAGCTTCAATTCTTGACCGCATTTCATTAGCAGCTTTATTCGTAAAGGTTACAGCCATTATTGCTGATGGATTTCTTCCTTGCGCTTCAACTTCCCAAGCTATTTTATGAACTAAGACTCTTGTTTTACCAGAGCCTGCCCCAGCAAGCACAAGTAAATGCTGTTTTTCTGAAGTAACAGCATTTCTTTGATCTTCGTTTAAATTGTCTAAAATATGAGATACATCCATTTAGGGATTCATTTTTTTACTTAAGTTAGATATTCTAACCTTATGTCGACTAAATTATTGAGACAAATAAAAAATTCGCTACCAGAATTAAGGAAATCTGAAAAAATTGTAGGTGAATTTGTATTAAATGATCCTAAATCAATAATTACAATGAAAACTGCAGAAGCTTCTAATGCGATGGGTATTAGTGAGCCAACTTTAATAAGATTCTGTAAAGCAATGGGATTTTCAGGTTTTCAAGAATTTAAGATTAACTTATCGCAACAATTAGCAGCTGATGATTATTTTGTTATGTATGAAATAAATGAGGACGATTCAATTCATGAGCTTTGTGAAAAAGTCTTTGATACTTCAATTAGTGAAATTCTAAATGTCAGATCTCAAATCGATCAAAATATATTAGAAAATGCCATTGATACTTTAGTTAATGCACAAAGGGTTGAATTTTATGCTTTTGGTGGTTCTGCTCCTGTAGCTATGGACGGACAGCATAAATTTTTTAGACTAAAAATACCTTCTTCATATATATCAGATCCTCATCTCCAATTTATGTCAGCAAACTCTCTAGAAAAAGATGACGTTGTAGTAGCAATTTCTCAGTCAGGAACAACCTCAGCCTTAATCGATAGTGTAAAAATTGTAAGAAAAAATGGGGTTAAAGTAATAGGTATTATGCCTGGCAATACTCCATTGGCAGATATATGTGATTTTCCTTTATCTATAAATGTAGGTGTTGATAATAGAATATCTAAACCCGTTACTTCAAGAATTGCATACACTGCAGTTATTGATGTTTTAACAATGGGAGTTGCGCAATTAAAGCCGGAAGCACAAGAGCACCTATATAATATTGCTGACAGTCAAAGATCTCTTAAGGTTGATAATTGATATATTTTTAAAATATATATTCAATCAGATGCTAGAATTGTAAGATAAAATTTAGGAGAAAAAATGAGCGAAGAGATCAAGAAATTCTTTACTACATATACTGATTTTGTAACAAAAGTAACAAGCAATCCAAGCATTGAATTAGATGCACTTAAGAAAAGCTTTGATGAAATTGAAAAAAAATCAGGTATCAAAACTCCTCGCCTTTTAACTGCTGCTCTTGGTCTTGGAAGTGAAACCGGAGAATTTGTAGAAATTGTAAAAAAAATGTTTTTACAAGGGAAGCCTCCTTCGGAGGAAAATATCTTTCATATGAAAAGAGAGCTTGGGGACATAATGTGGTATTGGGTTACAGCGTGTGCAGCTCTTGGTTTGGACCCTTATGAAGTAATAAGCGAAAATCAAGAGAAGTTAGCTGCTAGATATGGTGAAAAATTTGAAGTTCAAAGAAGTGAAGTTCGAAAGGAAGGAGACCTATAACGATTAATCTTAAATAATGGATCATATTAAAGATTTAAAAATTGTTATCACTGCTGGAGCCTCTGGTATAGGCTCTGAAGTAGCAATTGCTTTATCGAAAGCAGGTGCCAAAATTATAATCTGTGACATAGATGAAAGTCTTTTAGAATCTTTTTCTAATCAAAATCCCCAAATTACTACCTATCGTGCTGATGTATCAAATGAATCTGAAATTCGGTCTTTCTTTAAAGAAATAAAAAATAAATTTAATAATATTGATGTATTAATTAACAATGCCGGCATCTCAGGCCCCTCTGGAAAACTCGAAGATATTAATTTTAATAGATGGAAAGAAACATTAAATGTTAATTTGGATGGAGTTTTCCTTGCGACAAGATCTGCCATACCTCTTCTAAAAAATAATGGCGGTTCAATTATAAATATTGGTTCTACTTCTTCTTTTTTGGGTAATCCTTTAAGATCGGCATACTCTGCAACTAAATGGGGTTTAATAGGATTAACAAAAACATGGGCTATGGAGTACGGTGAAAATAATATAAGAGTTAATGCTGTCTGTCCTTGTTCGGTTAATGGGGAGCGGATCGAAAACGTTATTAAAAGAGAGGCCGAATATAGAAATACTTCAACTGAAAAAATTAGGTCTGCTTATTTAGAACAAACCTCTCTTCAAACATTCATCGATGTCGAAGAAGTTATTGGAATGTTAGTATATTTAATGTCGCCTTTAGCTAAAAAAATTACAGGGCAAATGTTAGTTATAGATGGGAATACTGAGAGTCTATCTATTAAGGGTATAGATTAATAATGAAAGCAGTATGGTATACAAAAACTGGAAGAGCAGCAGATGTTCTTCAGGTTGGAGAGTTAGATAATCCTATGCCAGTTGCAGGAGAGGTATTAGTCAAGATTAAAGCATCTGGTATAAATCCATCAGATGTGAAAACGCGAGCTGGGGCAAGGGGCGAACTTCAATTTCCAAAAATAATACCGCATTCTGACGGTAGTGGAGAAATTATAGACGTTGGTGAGGGAGTTAATAAAAATAGAATTGGTGAAAGAGTATGGATATGGAACGGAGCATTTGGAAGGGCTGATGGTACATGCGCAGAATTAATTGCATTGCCTGAACTTCAAGCAGTAAAGATAAATAATGAAGTTTCATATAATTCGGCTGCATGTATGGGCATACCAGCATCTACTGCTTATTACGGAGTATTGGCAAATGGATCTGTTAAAAACAAAACATTATTAATTTCTGGTGGTGCTGGCGCTGTAGGTTTTTATGGAATCCAAATAGCTAAATTATCTGGCGCCAATGTAATCACTACCATAAGTAATGATGAGAAAGCCAAAATAGCAAATAATGCTGGAGCAGACAAAATTATTAATTATAAAAGTGAAAATGTTTTCGAAGAGATAATGGAATATACCAATAATAATGGTGTTGATAGAATTTTTGAGGTTGAGTTTGGGGGGAACTTACCACTTAATGAAAAAATTATAAAACCTAATGGTGTAATTGCTGCATATGGGTCAATGGCAAAAATGGAACCAAAATTACCCTTTTATAATTTAATGTTTAAGGGAGTAAAAATAGATACTTTTCTTATATATACGATTGAAAATAAATTCAGAGAAGAAATATCAACTCGGCTTTCAGAATTGCTAAATCAAAACTCTTTAAAACATATGATCTCTAAAACCTATTCGATTGATAAAACTATCGATGCTCATGAAGCTATGGAAAGTGGGTCTATTATTGGAAATATAGTGATAGAAATTTAATGAGGTTTTCTAAATAAATATGCTTATCTTATTATCATCTTTATATTTCATTTACGGTTTCATCCTTTTTTACACATATTTAAAAGGTTATAGCCTTTTAAGATACTTACTAAAAAGAAAAAATATAAATGCCCTTTTGTCTATAGAATTTATATTTATCATACTTTCTTCTTTAATTGTATTTACAAGCCAACCACTAAACTGGATTGTTGCTCTGGTAATGTTCTCACATTTAGTTGGAGTAGTTTGGATAATTACCAACCCTGATGGTTATTATAGAATGGCTGAAGAAAGTCAGATTGATATCGATTCACTTGAAACAGCTTCAGCAATGATAGTTTTTGCTTATGGAATCTTTGTTTACTTTTCTTATACCTTTTTAGGCTAATTTATATTAAATCTTTTATTCTTTTTAATAAACTTGAGGTATCTAGTCTACCGCCGCCTGCTTTTTGAATATCTTTATAATAATTATTTACAACCTTTGTTATATCTATAGAGATATTATTTTTTTCAGCTTTTTTTAGAATAATATCAAGGTCTTTTCTCATCAAATCTACTGCAAATCCATGATCATATTCACCATTTATCATAGTCTCCCATCTATTTTCCATCTGCCAAGATTGAGCGGCACCTTTTGAGATGACTTCAATAACATCCTTCGTATTTAGTCCAACTTCATCTGAGAAATTAATACCTTCTGCAAGAGCCTGAATTAAGCCTGCTATACAAATTTGATTTACCATTTTTGTTAGTTGGCCTGAGCCACTCTCACCCATATATTTTATGAACTTTGAATAAGTACCTATAATTTCTTTGACATCTTCATATGATTCCTTATTTCCACCAACCATCACTGACAATATGCCCGATTCTGCCCCCGCTTGACCCCCTGATACTGGAGCATCTAAAAAGCTTACTTCCTTTAAATGTAAAGATTTATTTAGCTCAATTGGTAATTCAGCTGAGGTTGTAGTGTGATCAACTAATATCGTTCCAGGTTTTAAATAATTAATAATGCCGTCATCTCCATTGATGATATTCTTAACATCAATATCGTTCCCAACGCACAAAAATATTACTTCTGAAGATTCTGCTAATTCAGAAAGTGATTCGCATAAGGTACCATTATATTTTTTAATCCAATCTTGAGATTTTCTTAGAGTTCTATTAAAGACTGTTAATTTATAACCATTGGTTGCGAGATGCCCAGCCATGGGGAACCCCATAATTCCTAAACCAATAAAACCTAGGGCCTTTTGCATATAATAAGATTTATTTTATCTTTGATTTAAATTCCTCAAAAGCTAGTTCATACTCTGATTTTAATCTACCAACAAGCTCTTCAACTGATGGCGAGTCTTCAATTAATCCAATTCCTTGGCCTGAGCCCCAAATATCTTTCCAAGCCTTGGAGTCAGTATTTCCACCAGAGCCAAAATTCATTGATGTTTTGTCTGCATCAGGCAAATTATCAGGATCAAGACCGGCATTTGAAATTGAAGGCTTTAAATAATTTCCTAAGACCCCTGTAAATAATGAAGAATATACTATGTCTGCTGCTGCGCTTTCTTCAAGCATCTTTTTGTATTCTGGTTCTGCGTTAGCTTCATGAGTTGCAATAAATCTAGTGCCTATATAAGCAAAATCTGCACCAAGTGCAATTGCTGAAGCAACAGAATGACCATCTCCAATTGAACCAGACAAAATAACAGTACCATCAAACCATTCTTTTACCTCCCTTAAAAGAGCAAAAGGAGATAAGGTGCCTGCATGCCCTCCGGCTCCTGCACAAACTAATATTAATCCATCCACTCCTTGTTCTGCAGCTTTTTGTGCATGCCTAACACTAATAACATCATGATAAACAAGCCCCCCATAACTATGAGCAGCCTCTACAACTTCTGAAGGTGGTCTCAAAGAAGTAATAATGATAGGAACCTCATGTTTCACACAGGTTTCCATGTCAGCCATTAATCTATCATTAGAACCATGACATATTTGATTTACTGCAAACGGAGCTACCTTTGCATCAGGATTTGCCTCTTTATATTCAGCAAGCTCAGTTTTAATTCTTGTTAGCCACTCATCTAAAACATGTTGAGGCCTTGCATTTAAAGCTGGAAAAGAACCAATAATACCCGCCTTACATTGAGCTATTACTAAATCTGGCCCGGAAACCAAAAACAGTGGTGCTCCTATTACAGGCATAGAAATATTCTCTTTTATATGTTTGTGTATAGCCACTTGCTACTCCTTATATTTTAAATTCTAATTATATTGTTTTGGATAATCATCTACTAGATATACAAATGCTTTTACTCCTTTATCTAATGCCGAATCATCAACATAGAAATAAGGAGAATGATTCCCTGCAGCCCCTGTTCTTTCACCAAAATTTTTTGATTCAAGGCCAATGCCTGGCTTGTTAACTCCTAGCCAAAAATACATCCCAGGAATCTCTTGAGAAAAATATGAAAAATCCTCAGCACCGGTCACAGGAATGTTAGATTCATAGAACCTTCCTGGTGATGCTTCCATTAAAGAAGGTTTCATAGCCTCAACAAGTTTTATATTGTTATATGTAACTGGAAAAAATCCGCCAACATCAAATTCGACCGTGATGTCAGTTCCTGTTCCTGTTGCAACTCCTCTAGCAATTTGTTCAATTTCCTCATATATTTCTTTCCTTAAATCTGGATCAAATGTTCTAATAGTTCCCATTATTAAAGAATCTTCTGGAATAATATTACCTCTAGTTCCAGACTCAACCATTCCTACAGATACTACAGCTGGATTATTAATAATATTTATTCTCCTGCTGACAACTGTGTTTAATGATTCAATTAATTCAGCTGTTGCCATAATTGGGTCAATGCCTGCCCAAGGAGTTGAGCCATGAGTCTGAACGCCTTTAATTTTTATCCTATAAGTTGAAGCTGCAGCCATTGCTGGGCCTGATTTAACAGATAAAACACCATTTGGAATATTTGTTACATGAAGTCCAAAAATTACTTCCGGTTTATATTTATCAAAAATGCCTTCAGCTAACATCATTTTTGCGCCACCACCTTCATCTTCTGGAGGGCCTTCTTCTGCAGGCTGAAATATCAACATGATATTACCTCTTATCTTTGACTTATTTTTAGCTAAGAATTCGGCTACTCCCATCAATATTGCAACATGAGCATCATGACCACATGCATGCATTACTCCAACATCATTACCTAGATAAGTTGTTCTTACTTTTGAAGCAAAAGGTAGTCCTGTTTTTTCTTCAATCGGGAGCGCATCCATGTCAGCTCTTAAGGCAATTGTTGGGCCCGGCATTCCACCTTTGATTAGCCCTACGACACCTGTGTAAGCGATTTTAGTTTCAACTTGAATTCCAAGTGAAACAAGATGATCTTCAATTTTTTTTGAAGTTCTAAACTCTCTGTTTCCTAGCTCTGGGTATTGATGAATGTCATGTCGCCACTCTATAACTTTTTCCATTAAAGAATCTATTTCTTTATCTAATGAATTTTTTAAATCTGCATTTAATGTAAAAGCAAAAATTAAAGTTATAAATAAAACTGTCTTTCTCATTTTTATTTATATATTACAACTCATATCTTTGCCACAACAAAGCGGTGATTTGATTTTTCCACATCCTTCAGGACACTCTGCTATTTGAACGCTAGAGCCATCTTCAAGCTCTAAAGATCCATTTACCAAATCTGTATTACAATTTCCGCAGCTAGTATTAACTGACATGCCACAAGAATTACATTCATATTTAGCCATTTTTAATCTCCCATTGCTTCTAAAATATCTAGCAATAGATTTATGATATCTAAATATAAAATAAATGCCATTCTCATGGCTGTTCCCCAATCATTTGAGCCTAATTCTTGCATTCTTATAAGGTTAAAATCATAAAGTAAAAATAATGAGAATAGCAATGATCCAAAAATTGCAGCTGCTCTTATTGTATTTCGACTAAAATCTTTAACAAAACGTGCAAAATGAAAAACTATTAAGCCAAATAAAGATAAGCAAAGCGTTGCCCCAAAAATGTCATTTTGAGAAAAAGAATAAAAATCGCCATATCCTATAAAACCAGTAAGAAGTGTTACAAAAAATACAATTTTTAAAGCTGTAAATCCATCATTTTCATCCATTTCTAGCATTATGATAGCCAATAAGGGGCCAAAACTTGCGCTACATAAAGTAAATATCGTCATTCCAATCCATATATTTGAGCTAAAAAAATTTACTAACACTAAAGTGATCCATAAAGCGATCATGTTGAAAAAGAATAAGCTAACAACCTTCCAAGCGCCTTCTGTTTCATGGGAATAGCCCTCTTTAAGAAATTTAATTACTTCGTCTTGATCTTTTACTTCTTTAATAAGATTTGGGTTATTTTTTTCATACAATACCATTTTCTTTGGGAAGGTATCTTTTGGTTTTAGATATGGAATAAGGTCTAACTTTCCTTTTAAATTAACTGAGCCTTTAAAAGAAATTCCAAAAAAAGTTGTATTATTTTCATATGCTTCTTTTGCTTTGAAGAGGAAATAAGAACATGTTGCTAAAATTACAATTATCTGGCCAGATAAGATAAATAAAGTCTTAAAAAGTAATGTTGTTTCTATAAACATTTGCAAACAATACCACAATATGTGTTTTTTTAATTTATATTATTTCTTAAAATAAGCTACTGAACCTGTTCCTGAATCATAATTTCCTATCTCCTTAAAACCAAAGTTAATATGAAAATCGATTGAAACTTTATTTAATGGCTTGGTATTAACTTCGCAACATAATGGTATGTTCTTTTCCATTGCTATTGATTCTATATATTGATATAAATTTAATCCTATTCCTTTTCGTCTAAAAGTATCTTTTATTACAACTCTATCAATATATAAAAATTTGGTTTCATTTTTTGAGAAAAATTTATAATTTAATGAACTATATGACGACCCCTCTCTAAAGCAGACAATAAAGCCAATAATTTCATTATCCAATAAAACAAAAAAGTTTTTTGATGCTACGGTTAATAAATACTTAAGGTGCTCTATTGAATCTAGGCTTCCTACTTCAGGTGTATTTAATTGATTTAGATCAAAAATAGAATTTAAAAAGTCATCTTCTGGTTCTTTAGGAAATTCTACTATGTTGAATTTAAGATCCGATTTCACAAATTAGAATTATTTTCCTAGCTGAGCTTCTTTGATGGCATCATTTATTTTTTTCATGGGCTCTGCAATTAACAGCTCTTTTGTTATGGAGTAGCTCGGGTGGCCCATGGTAGAAAGATATGTAGCCTTCTCCATGGCTGCATCAGCTAAAGAATCCTCATCAACAATATCATCAATAATTCCTGCCTCTTGAGCGCCTTCCATGCTAAACATTTCAGCACCTAAAATTGATCTATATTTATATGCCTGGCTAACCCTAAACTTTATAAGTTCTAATATTGGAATTGGTATTACCATATTAGTTATCATCTCGTTGGCGCCAATCTTATATTCACCTTTAACTCCAATTCTATAATCACAACAACAAAGCAAAAAAGTTCCGAGCGCAATTCCATGCCCTGAGCACGCAGCTATAACAGGCCTTGGAAAAGAAAAAAGTCTTGCTAATAATAAAAATGCTTTCTCAGACATATCTTTAATTAATTCCATGTCTCCTGACTGAATTGTTTTCAAATCTAACCCGCCTGAAAATATCCCTTGCCTACCAGAAATAATTAAAGCGCCTTCTTCGGTTGGAACTTCATCTAAGCAATCATTTACTTGAGAGCTCATTTCGGCTGAAAAGACATTTGCCTTTCCATCATCTAGGGTAATGATCGATATATTTCCATCTTTTTTTAGAGTAGCTATTTTTTCTGACATAATATAAATAATTGTTTAGATAGGAAATTTTATCATGATAAAAAAAATACTTAAGTACTCATTAAGATTTTTAGCAATTGTTATTGGTGTTATATCTTTATATTTAGTCAATCTATTTTTAATGAAGCCCGTCTCAATAGATCACTACTTGGGAAAAGAATTAATTTTAGGTCTTGTGGATTCACCTGAGGCATTAACTTATATAGGAATATTTGATAGATATAATTGGATAACAAAACACAATTCTAGGCTTTCTATTCCAGAAGAGGATGATTTAGAAAATGATATTAAGGAAATAGAAAAAGGAATTAAAACTCTTTATAAATATAAAGATTCGGGCTTGTCAGATATCCAGAGAAATACTAAAGAAATTGCTATATTTGATTGGGAAAACAATCTAGAGGAACTTAAAAAGTACCCCTACCATGACTATCCGCTAAATCAAATCGGTGGAACACATCTTAATACAATAGAGTTTATGAATAGCATGCATCCTATTAGAAAATATTCTGAAGCAAAAGATTTTATTAGTAGAGTTGATTTAATTAAAGATGTTTATGAAGGGACATTAAAAGATCTTGAGAAACAAGCAGCTATAGGCATCTTCCCTCCAGAATTTGTATTTGATCATGTAATAACTCAACTTAATGAATTTATTAATTATCCGTATTCTGAACATCCTTTATACACTGAGTTTATGAAGAAAGTTAAAGAATTAGATTTAAGTGTTGAAGAAGAAAGTTATCTTGACAGTGAAATTAAAAGAGCAATAGATGAAAGTGTGACCCCAGGCTTTAGGCTTCTCAATGAATTTATGCTTAAGACGCAAAAATATGCGAACAAAAATCATGGTATATGGTCCCAACCAGATGGCGATGAATACTACAAACTTCGAATTAGATCTTACACCACTACAGATTATTCACCTGAAAAAATACATCAGATGGGTCTAAGTGAGGTAGCTAGAATCTCGAAAAGGATGAGAGATATTTTAACAACATTGGGTTATGACGAAAACAAAACAACTGGTGAGCTTATGAATGAGCTTAATGAAAATCCTGATTTTCTATATGCCGATACATCTGATAGAAAAGAAATAGTTGTTAATGATTATATGGAAATGGTCAATGAAGCTATAGAAGTTATGACTGATTACTTTCATACGATGCCAAAATCAGAGGTTGTGGTCAAAGCTGTTCCAGAATATTCTGAAGCCACTCAAGCTGGAGGATATTATCAAGCGCCCGCACTTGATGGAAGTAGACCGGGAGTTTTCTATGCAAATCTTTATGATATAAAACAAACGCCAACTTATAGTATGAGAACCTTGGCATATCATGAAGCAACCCCAGGCCATCACCATCAAATAGCACATTCGTTAGAAAATGAAGATCTGACTTTATACAGAAGATTTGGTTATGGTACATCTGCTTTTTCAGAAGGGTGGGCTTTATATGCTGAAAGACTGGCGCTTGAAGTTGGCCTGGCTGAAAATCCTTATGATGAGCTTGGCATTCTCCAAAGTGAACTATTTAGATCTGTTAGATTAGTGGTGGATACTGGGATGCACTATAAAAGATGGACTCGAGAAGAAGCAATGGATTATATGAAATCAATTACGGGGATGTCAGATACTGAGGTCAGAGTTGAAATCGAAAGATATATTGTTTGGCCAGGACAAGCATTAAGTTATAAAGTTGGGATGATAAAGATGTTAGAACTTAGAGAAAAAGCAAAGCAGGAATTAGGTGATCAATTTAACATTAAAGATTTTCATTCTGCTGTCTTAGATCATGGAAATCCACCATTATTTATCGTTGAAAAAATGATAGATAAAATGATAAGTGATGCTAAGAGTTAAAAGTTTTCAGGGTGTCTTGGTGTAAAAGAACGGAAATAATCTTTTAAGTCTTTTAAGTCCTTCTCTCTCTTACCGCTTAGCCTAAAGAATTCTCCAAGTAATATTTCTTTCTTTGCAAAATCTAAAGAAACTGGAATAATTTTTGCATTTATTTCTTCTGCTATCCTTAGGAATCCTGTTTTCCATTCTGCAACCTTTGATCGGGTTCCTTCTGGAGCCATTCCAATTAATGAGATCTCTATATTCTTAATTTTTTTAATTGCGTCTCCTATTGCTCCGCCTGGGTTTGCTCTATTTACAGGAATACCGCCCATATACTTTAAAAAAGCCCCTAAACCAAAATATCTAAATATTGTATGCTTTCCAAAAAAAGAAATTTTTGCATCTAGTCCTGCTAAAGCCGCCATTCCAAGAATGCCATCCCAGTTTGATGTATGTGGGGCCACAACTATAACTATCTTTTGATTCTTATGCTCTTCTTTAATTGAACCTGTTACTTTCCAACCCAATGATGATAGAACAAATCTCCCAAGCCATTGAACTGACTTAGGTCTATTTGCCCTAAAACTCTTTGCTACTTGTGAATTTGAAACGCTTGTCATAATAATAATGTCATCTTGAATTCATTTTATCTTTTATAAAATAAGGTAAATATATTAAGTAGCATACGATAACTGCAAGTAAATATATATCAATCATATGATATGGGGCTTCACGCATCCATTCTGTTACGTTAAATCCTGGTGGTTTTTCAAACACATACCAGTAATTAGCAGGAGGTCCTAATAGATAATTTATCGGATACATCAGAAGCAGCAAAATTGATAGGAATATTAATATTCTATGGACATCTTTTAATTGAGGTCTTTGATCCTCAACAATCATTGCATATGTAACGCCCAATAAGATCATAGAGTGCCCTATCATGTGTCTTAAATAATCAATATGTGGGAATGAATATAGAACGTCTGGGGTTAATATAGCCATTCCAGCTCCAGATATGCCTGCAAAATAAGCAAATAAAAAGAACTCCTTTTTTTTTGTTATAAAATAAAGAATTATTGATGCAGAAGAAAAATCACAAAGATGCAGCGGCAAGCCTAGCCTCCAGTCATCCATAATACCTTCTCTATAAAAATCCATACCTTGATTAATTAGAATTAATGAAATGATTGTCATTATTAAAACTTGTTTCGGAGCATCATTTTTATTAACAAAAAATCTAGGTAAAAAAACAATAATAAAAATACATAACAAGGTAATTAAGATATGAGATGGACTTGAAAGGTTAAAATCTATCATTGTTAAATAAAAAAAGTTTATATATATACTTGGCCAAATTTATTATCAATAAAATCATCCCAAGATAGTGACTCCTGTTTTACAAATCCATTTTGAGGTATTTTCCCATTTAAAAACATTTCTAGAGAACTACATACCCCTGATGCTGTTGTTAATTGAATAGCACTAAACTTTTCATCTCCATATATTTTTCTTAAATAAGTCTTTTCCTGAAGAGCTCCTTCTGACATACCAATTACTTTAACAAAGAAAATGATTAAATCGTTTTTAGTCCGTGGTACTTCCTTATCAAAAAGCTTTTCAAGCACATCTTTATTTTTCTTTAAATGTAAGTCATTAAAAAGAAATTTCATATGATTTAAATGTCCAGGATATCTTATTGTCTTATATGAAAGATTCTCTACCTTACCTGCATAGGTTTCACACATGGTTGCGCATCCCCCACTAGTATTAAAGGCTTCAAAGCTTTCACCCTCAATAACAATTTTCTCAGCTCCTTCAAGAGGCATTGCTTTTATATGCTTCCCCTCATAAATTGCATCCGCTTCATTGCAATATTCATTAATCAATCCATTCGTAGACCAGCTTAAGTAATAGCTCATTTCATTTGTTGTAAATCTTGGAAGGGCTCCTACACGCATCAAAACCTCATTTACGCTATCAAATTCTTCCATCATGCTTGCGGCACATATGTTTATCGCGCCTGGAGCTAGTCCACACTGTGGCATTAATATGCTTTTTGATTTTATAGTTTTGATAAAATCTGTGGTTTCTACATCCTCAGTTAAATCAAAATATCCTATACCCTCTTCTGCTGCGACTGTTGCAATGTTTTTATTTACTGCAAAAGGTGCAGCTGAAATAACAGCATCAGCACCTTTTAAAAAATCTTTTACTTGCTTAATATCTTTGGCATCAAATCCATCAGCTATATCGCCTTGTCTTAAATCATAATCACTTTTTAGCAACTGCTTTAAAGCCCATCCTATATTTCCACTTCCAACTATGGCTATCTTAGCTTTCATCAAACTCCACTCCTTGTGCTAATGGAAGCTCATCTCCGTAATTTACCGTTGCTGTTAATCTTCTCATATAATTTTTCCATGCATCAGAGCCGGATTCTCTGCCACCTCCAGTGTCTTTTTCACCACCAAAAGCTCCACCAATTTCTGCGCCACTAGTTCCAATATTTACATTTGCAATGCCACAGTCACTTCCACATTCGCTTAAAAATAATTCTGATTCTCTCATGTCATTTGTAAATATTGAGCTACTTAGACCCTGTGATACACCATTTTGCATTTGAATTGCTTCATTAATTTCTTTATATGTTTTTATATACAATATTGGTGCAAATGTTTCTTGAAGCATCTCATCTTCTACTTTATCAACCAAGACTAGGGCTGGTTTAACATAATATTCATTTGGATCCTCAATCTCTAATCTTTCACCACCAATAACTTCAATTTTTTTACCTTTCAAGGATGTAAGTATTGCTTGCATAGATTGATAACTTGCTTCAGATATCAATGGTCCGATTTGTGAAGATTCTTTAGTTGGACAGCCAATTATTAATTCTTCAAAACAAGTTTTAAGTCTTGCAACACAATCATCATATATATCTTCATGAACAAAAAGTCTTCTCAATGAAGTGCATCTTTGTCCCGTTGTTCCACATGCTGAAAATGCTATGCCTTTTATCGTTAAGTCTAAATCTGCAGATGGACAAACAATTGCAGCATTATTTCCACCAAGTTCTAATAGAAGCTTACCTAATCTCTTTGATACAAGAGGTGCTAACTCTTTACCCATTTGAGTGCTTCCAGTAGCAGAGATTAAAGAAATTGCAGAATCTTCACACATTGCTACTGCTTCTTCTTTTTCTCCTTCTAAGATTAATATCAAATCTGCAAACTCATCGCTTACTTTATCCCAAGCATCTTTAATCCCTTTAGCGCAAAGATTTGAGTGAGGGCTTGGTTTCCAAATAACGCTATTCCCACATACTGCTGCTAAACAAAAATTCCATGCAAAAACGGCCATAGGAAAATTAAAAGCAGTTATACAACCAACTACTCCAAGAGGATGCCATAGTTCTTGCAATCTATGGTTAGGTCGCTCACTTGGCATTGTTAAACCATATAATTGCCTGCTTAAGCCAACAGCAAAGTCACACATATCAATTGCTTCTTGAACCTCTCCCTGAGATTCTGTTTGAATCTTTCTTGCCTCTTTTGTAATTGTTTCAGCTAGATAATCTTTCTTAGCTCTAAGCTCTTCACCAAATTTTCTTATATATTCGCCTCTTTGTGGTGCGGGGATACTCCTCCATTTAACAAAAATATCTTTAGATCTTTTTACTATTTCATCATAATTTTTATTCATGATAGCCCCCACCCCTAATTATATAGATTTGGAACAAAGCAAACACCCCATAAATAAATACATATGCTATATAAAACTTCATAACCAATGGGTCATCAATAGAGTCTACAAATGGATCTTGGGGTGGTAATCTTTTTAGTACTTCTGCAGTTGTAGGCAACATGCTAAAGAAAACTGTAGACGAAAGAGATAACTCTTTTAAATACGAATTAAATAATCCGAAAATCTTTACATAATCCAAAGTTATTGCAAAAAATATTGCTAATATTGTTATAACAGACAATAGATGAGCTATATTAAAACTCCCAGTTGAATTATAAATAAATAGGGATGATCCAGCTGTAATGACTGTACTAACCAAATAGAACCTTCCAAGAAACGATTTAATGCTTATAAAGTTTTCTTTTATTAATAGAAATAGGCCAGTCAATATCGCTGCAATGCCCAAAATAGTATGAAACCATCCTAGAAATGTTATTCCCCCATACACAAATGATTCTCCTAAAAATATATTAGAGCTTAGAAAATCTTATGCTTGCCTTGTAATATCTCAATATACATCTTGTGATCACCGATAAAGCTATAAAAAGGATATTTAAATGTTGCAGGTTTATTTTTTTCAATAAAAAAATGTCCGACCCAGGCAAATGCATATCCTGATATTAGTGCAAATAAAAGATATATAAAATTAAACGATAAGAGAAATTTAATTAAGAAAAAAATTCCTATGCTTGTTCCTATAAAATGCATTAACTTGGTGTGTTTATTATTATGCTCTGATAAATAGTATGGGTAAAAATCTTTAAATGTTTTATATCGCTCCATAATTTTACTTCCTTGGTGGTAAGCCACTAATTCTAGTCAAAGTTGTTGTAACGCTTGCTCGTCTGTGTTCTGACAAATCTTGATATTCAGGATCTGAATACCACTCTTCTGCATGCTTGGCGGTGGGAAAGCTAAATAATATAACTCTTCCCTCCATAGGTTTTTCACCCTCAACATTAACAATATTGTCATCATAAGTTATAAACTCACCACTATGTTTTTTTAATAATGGAAAAAATCCTTTTTCGTATTCTCTATATCTATCTGCATCATGAATTTGCAGGTTTGCAATCATATAAACTTTTACTTCCTCCATTGTTCTTTATTTTGGAGCTGCTTCTGGTTGGAACATATAATAACCCTCAAAAGGAATCATTAAATGAGCATAAGGAGTTCCTTTAAACATTTGATATGGCTCTCCAGTTGTAAAATCTGTTGTGAAATTTTCAACAGTTTTTGGGTCTTTTGGCATAAGCATTAAATGAGGGCCTGATTCTATAAAATGATTCATTTTCATTGCATCCTCTTTATTACCGCCATATAAAGAAGAAACCCTATTGTCTTCTCCTACGTCGCCATGAAGCATCCAAATATATGCATCACGATTCATATCTGGTTTAGTTCCATTCACATAAGCCTCAACCCATTTAAAACCCTCTATATCTGCGCATGAAGCATTTGTGTCTTGTGCATCCTTATATCCACCCTTGGGCATTGGTCTTCCTGGAGAGCATGTCCACCCATTAGTTCCCTCTCTTAAAATTTTGCCATCGTAAGTTGCAACTGATGCTTTGTTTCCAATAAAAGATGGTGCTGCAGTTGATAAAATTTTAATCATCCATTCTTTTGATTTTCCATCATCGCTATGTGAATGGCCGTCATGAGCAACTGATGAAATGCTTACAGTAAATATAATTGCTATTAAACTAATAAATCTTATATTCATTTTTCTCCTCTAATTTAAAAATGTTATTTAATTCTATGAAAGAATTAAATGTAATACAAATAGATTAACTGCTTTGTTGTGAAACATGTTTGGCTATTGCTCTAAACATGGCTATATGAACTGCCTTGGAATAATCTTTTTCAGATCTAAACCTGTGATTTGAGGATGTCTTTGCAATTACCACCCCACTAACTGGGTCTACATAAACAAACTGATTGTAAACTCCATGCGCTGTAAAATCTGTCATGGGACTTCCTGGAATCCACCACTGATACCCATAACCCCATTCGCTAGATGTAAGATCATCGCCTGCATTAGGCATTAAGTGTGGCGCATCTGGTGTATGAGAATCTATCACCCATTGTTCGGGAACGATTTGCTCTCCAAACCAATTGCCATTATTTAAATACAAATAGCCAAATTTTGCATAATCCCTTAAAGTTGCATTTAGACCACCAAGAGCTAAATCCACCCCAGTTTTATCAGTTATATAGTAAGCATCACTTTCCATGCCTATTTTGCTCCAAATCTTTTTATATAAATATTCTCTCAAAGGCATATCTGTAACTGATTCTAGGAGGAATCCTAATACTTGGGTATCGATGCTCACATAATGATTATATGTTCCCTGTTCTCTTCCATTTTTGAGAGTCTTTGCAAAATCTATCATGGGCGAACCTCTAGCAATAGATCTTCCAAATTTATTTATATCAGAATTTGGATCTGCATAATCCTCATTAAAAGCTACCCCTGAAGACATCTGCAGAATATTTTTAATTTTTACTCCCTCATATCCAGTGTCTTTGAATTCTGGTAAATATTTAGTAACAGGGTCATCAATGCTATCAATTAGGCCCTCATCTAATACAATACCCATAAGAGCAGAAAGAAAAGATTTAGCAACCGACCAAGAAATATGTTTGCTATTTTTATCATTATCATTCCAATATTCCTCATAGAGCATTTTATTGTCATGCAAAATTATTAGTCCATCGGTTTTAAAATGAGCCAGCCCCTCTAAAAGATCATGCTCACTCCCTTCAAATGAATACTTTTCCGGCAGTTCAAAATCATCTTTCTCGAATATGTATGGATTGTCTGATGGCTCAATTGGCTCCGAAGCAATAAAAACTTTATCCATATTTATAAAGTTATGTGCAATGGTTTTTTCATTATATAAATTTGATAATTTATATACCCTGATCAAATTAGGGGTATAAATAGATATTGAAACAACTAATAAAAGTAATATAAACGTTAAGATCTTACCCATATGAATAATCTATCATAGATAAGGCGTAATATATGAAAAATTTATACCCACTCATCATTTGGAGCGGTCAATTTATCTTCTTTGTCTCCTGTGTTAACCACACCAGATGGCTCAACTAACATAATCTTGGCTTCTTTGTTTGCATATGGTTTATGCTTGATTCCTTTTGGAACAACTATCATTTCTCCTTCATTAATTTGAATTGTCTCATCTTCAAACTCAATAAAAATAGTGCCATCTAAGACAATAAATACTTCATCTGTATCGTCGTGTTTATGCCAAATAAAATCATCTTTAATTTTTACAAGCTTAAATTGATAATCATTCATTTCTGCAATAACTTTTGGAGACCATCTATCATTAAATTTAGTAAATTTAGAACTAAAATTTATTTTTTTCATGACCTATTCTCTTAATACCGCAGACCTAGTTCCATCTTCTTCATTTATTATTACATCCATTGGCTTCCATTCTTCATGTCCACAAACTCTTAATAAACAACCTTCAACCTTTAGATTGCCATTGTCTAATAAATATAAGTTTGATTTAAAGATTCTCCCTCTGCCTGGATCGTATATCTTGCCTCCTTTTAGCTCTGTCAAATCTTTATCAACAAATTTGAATTGATCCAGCAAATTAACTCCTACCAAAGGTCTGCTTCTTAGTGATTTATCACGATTATTTTCATCTAATATAGATTTTGGATCTACTCCCTCATCAACAAATATATGTTCGATTGTTGCGCATAAACTTTGTTCACAATCTTTAACATGGACAATAGATGCAGAAGTTAGCCAATAGCCTAAGAATCTATTATTGCTTTCAGAAAAAATATTAATTGATAAGAAGGCTAGTATTAATAAATATACGGATTTTCTATAGCCCATAAATCCAATCTCTTACCATCTCAACTGCTTCTTTGTGGGTTAACGCTCTACCTGATTCTGGCATCATTACTCCAGGATCCATTGACTCCATTCTATATAGTAAGATTGATTCCTCAGGCTTCCCAGGGACAATAGAGTACTTATATCCTCCGCTGCCTCTTCCTGTTGCAACAGGTTTTTTAAATATTCCTAAATTGATATCTCTTGTTTCATTTAAATGTAAATATAATCCAGTTGAGTTAGCGTTGCCTGTTGGTGAGTGACAGTGTCCACAATTAACATCTAAGTATGACCTAACTCTATCATTAATATCCTTAGTTTCATCTGTCCAATCAACTGGAGAAATTAAATCCATAGGGTAATCATCAATAATCTCTCTATTCATCCAATAAACTAATTGGTTAAACTCACCATCTTTAAAATCAAATTCTTTATTTATATTTCTTGCTTTGGGGCCTATCGGGCTAATCTTGTCATCTGCATCATGACATTCTTTACATTGATTAACATTGGGAACTCTATATCGAACTGTTTTTTCTTCCCCCATAAAATCTGTCCATTCCGTATTGATAGTTTTGCCGGCAATTTTTTTATATGCTTCATTTTGTTCTTCATTCCATGCATAAGAAACAGCTTCCCATCCGCTTTCTTTTCTTAATAATAATCTGGTTTCAAGAAGTTGCTTGCCTAACTCTGGAGCTCTTTCATCTACTGGGTAATAAAAAGTTTTTATAAGAGCAGAGCCTGTGGGGAAATCAAAAACCCAATTCTCTACATATTTTGCTTTCTTATTGCCAGGAACATAAACCCATCTCTGTTTATATGAATAATCAGAAAAAAGTGTTGATATTAATTCATATGGGATGACTTTGTCGTTAGGTAATTGAGCAGAATCATCTAAAAAAAATTCAAACTCAGAAAGCTTCTCTGGAAATGATTCTGCTAATATCAAGTTGTCATTTACAGAATGAAGATTGCTGCAATACAAGAAAATAAAAAAATAAGAAAATATTTTTTTCATTTGTGTTAAAAGGTCTTGATACTGATTGACTCTAATGGTTTTATTTTCCCTTCAAATTCTTTTATATCAGTCCTAATAGGACTTGAGAAACCAAGCATATATTTTATAGGACTAATTGTTAAAAAACTTGTAGTATCCTCTTCATTTAATACCAGCCTCTCTTCTTTTGGTTGCCCTAATATCATCTGTGATAAAGGAACAACTCCATCCCAAAAAATGTCTGGCATATCTCCAGCACTTATTTCATATAAGGCCTTTGCTAAATCTCCGGTTTCTAAGTCAGGGTCAAAACCACTTGGGCCATAGGTATTATTATGTACTTGGATATTTTTAGGGTGTGGATAATAATTTTTATCGTCCGTTTCATCGCTATATGAAACTATAGAAAGATTAACTGTTCCATTGCCACTCATTACATTGTTGAATATCTCAACATCAGAGTTGGCCATTACAATAATTCCAGTGCCTCTAGGAACTTCGCCTACAATATTTCCTTCAGGTGCAAAATTATCGGTATCATTATCAATTGCTTGATTATCAAATACTCTAATATGATGTCCGCCCTGTTGAGGTAAATCTGGAAGATCAAAAACTAAAATTCCTGCGGTATTATGGGATGCTAAATTATCATATACATCTGCATAATAAGAATTCTCAATTTCTATTCCTGCAACATTGTATTGAGCCACACTGTTTCTAACAATTATATTTTTTGATTGTCCAACATATATGCCAGCATCTGATGCTCCAATCGCAACACATCCATCAATTAAAATATCTTCTGATTCAACTGGATAAAATCCATATGCTCCATTGGTGCTTTTCGGACCACCAGTCCATTCAGTTTTTAAGTTAAGCATACTGATGCCTTTAGACCCAATAACTTTCAAAGCATCTCCTTTAGCATCCATAATTGAAAAATTTTCTAATATTACTTGATTGGATGTAACCAAAAGGCCCTGAGCCCCTGATTTCTGATTTTTAAAATCAAGTATTGTCTTATCCATTCCCTCTCCTCTAACAGTTACTTTACTTACATCTAGAGAGAGCCCATCTTCAAAACTATAGTATCCAGACTTTATTGTTAGAATATCTCCTTCTTGCAAAAGGATCATTGCCTCTTGCAATCTTTCATGTTCGTTTGGGCCTGGTTCAATAAATATTTCTTTTGCATTTATATTTAAAAGCAAAACTGAAATTATTGAAATGCAAAAAATATTAAATTTTTTCATGAGTTTTATTGTATTAAAAAAAGCATGGGAGCAAAAGCTATACTAGGCACCATCAGAAACCTCTATATAAATTTTCTCTGAAGTAATTGGTTGATAGTTATTGCTTGATCCAATCGGCTTAACCGGTCTGTGTTCATAATCACCCAAAACTAATTGAAGAGAATATTTTCCTGGAGGCAATGATAGCTCAGCCTCTGTTTGCCCTCCGCCAAAATGCAAAATGTTTTTTCCGTATGGTATTGGCATATCTTTTGAATTATTTACATCATATTCATCATTAATTATTAGATGATGATGTCCGGATACCATACAATCTTTAATATTATCTACAATAACCCCCGCTGGGTTTATTGATATATTTTTTGATCCAAATACAACCTTAAATTTCGATCCTTCTGATATAAACCCATTGCTTGGATACTCGAAATAAAGTTTGGCTTTTTCGCATGAACTTATATCAGCTTTCATAGCAAAAGAAAAAGCCATAACGATTAAAAGAAGAAGTTTCATTTATACCTCCAATGCTGGTTTGCAACTTTTTAATTCTTTTTTAAGTCTTTCTCTAAAGGCTGGGTCATCCACTGTTATGGTGTGTCTTGGGGTGTCTAACTGAGGGACATCTGGGTTTGCCATTTCTTTAGCAAGCAAATCTTTTATAGGTTTTTTTGGCTTCCATTGTCCTAATAAATGTCTTGCAGCAAGTTTTGACTGAAGCTCCGCACCAGGCCATATACACCCTAGTGGCTGGAATAAGCCAATAAAATATATGTTATTTATATCTGCAGGTATCATTCTATGTAATAAAGGCACCATACCTTCTTCATAATTTATAAAATCTTTATCAAAAAAAGAATGCTTTATTCTAAATCCGGTACAAGCTATAACCACATCAAATTCTTCTTCATGACCATCAATAAAAGTAACTTTATTATTATTAAATTCTTTTATGTCTTTTTGTGGACTTACCTTGCCATGTCGTACTGCATAATACAGCTCAGAGTTGACAGTTGGATGAGTTGCAAATATAGGTTGAGTAGGTTTTTGTAACCCAATGTCTTCATTTTTGCCCTGGAATCTTTCAAGCATAAATCTTATGAAGGGAGCCCTAAAAATTCTTGGAACCCATCTATTTTTCATTGCATATAAGTCTGTTGGTAGTCCGTACATAAATTTTGGAATTAAGTAATAGCCCCTTCTCCAACTTATTGAGATTGATTTTGCAACTCTTGCTGTCTCAACAGCTACATCACAAGCTGAATTGCCTCCCCCAATAACAAGCACCCTTTTGTCTTTAAATGGTTTTGCTGACTTAAAATCATGCGAATGAATAAATTCGCCTGTAAATTTCCCTGGGTAATCAGGGTACCTTGGCTCATGATGATGACCATTGCATACTACCAATGCATCATATATGTCTGTTCTGACCTGATCTGATTCTAATTCCTTCCATGTAATTTCCCATTTATCAGATTCTATTTGCTTGCAATGTTGCACCTCTGTGCCAAATTTAATTAACTTTCTAATATCAAAGTGATCGGTGTAGTTATTGAAATATTCCAATAAATCTTTGTGAGAGGGATAGTCAGCTGCGTTTTCAGGTAATGGGTAATCCTCATAATAAGAAGTATATTTTGAACTTATAATGTGCGTTGTCTCAAAAACACTTGAATGTCCTGATGGATCATTAAACCTCCAATTTCCTCCTACTCCTTGGCATCTCTCAAACGCCGTCACCTCAAAACCAAGATCTGAAAAATTTTTTATTGCAGTTATCCCACAAGGTCCTGCTCCTATTATTGCTACTTTATTCATAACTTATGTTTTGTTTTTGGAGGGCCAAAGAAAAAATACATTGCTTCATTTATATTTTTTGCCTCCATCATATCTTTAAATATCTGTTGCCATCCCATAAATGTAATTTTAGTTGGATTAAACGTATTAACATTATTAACTAATCCATATTTTACCGATTCTTTTTCAGGCTCAAAAGTGCCAAACATACGATCCCATATTATTAAAAGATTGCCATAATTTTTATCTATATATTGGCTGTTTGCTCCATGATGAACTCTATGATGCGAAGGAGTGTTAAAAATCCACTCAAGTGGTCCCAACTTACCAACAATTTGAGTATGGCCAACTATTCCCCACAAGGTGCTTATTACTCCTGCGACTGCAATTATTGTTGGATCAAATCCCAACAATGGCATAACCATGAAAAATGGAACTTTGGATAATGGTCCAAACCAAGCCTGCCTAAAAGACACAGCAAAATTCATTTCTTCACTTGAGTGATGGCTCATATGAATCGCCCATAGGAAATTAACTCTATGAGAAATACGATGGTAAATATAAAAAACTAAATCTATCATCACAAAAGTTGCAACCCATATCATCCAAACTGGCATCAGGTCTGATAAATTAAATAACTTAAATTTGAATAAATAAAAATGAAGAGCAAGGGTTGCGCCTTTTAAAGCAAAAACCATAAGAATATTTCCAGTTAATAACCCAATTGTGCATAAACTATCATTCTTCTTGTATAGGTTCTTGTTATATGCACTAGAGAACATCACCTCAATTAAGATCATAGCCAATACTATCGGGGCGCCAATTGCGTAAACCTGATTAATGGTTAATTCAGTCATTAAAAAATTTTATATTTTAGATCCTGCATATGTATATTATGTCTATAATTAGCAGTGCGAAGCAAACTTTAAGGGGTTAAATATGTTCGAAGTGTATCAATCTTCTCTAATAGGATTATGGCTAATATTAGCAACTATCATGATTCAGGCAATGGTTGCTATTAGGGTCCATCGTAGGCAGAAGGGGGGATATAAGCCCGGTATTGTTGACCCCTCTTTAGATCATTCATCATTTGTTTTTAGAACACATAGAACTTTCCAAAACTCCATAGAAAATATTATCCCAATGTTAGGAATGTCAGTTATTGCAATGCTTAGCGAGTATTCAGCCTCTAGACTTTCAACGATAATATGGATATATGCTATTTCAAGAATTATTTATATGATTCTTTACTATAAGATTGCGACTAATAAAAATCCTAGTAAAAGGAGTATTTTTTGGGCAATTGGTTTTCTGGTAAATGTATACCTTATAGTAGATTTAGGATTTTACCTTTTAGCATCATATTTATACGGCTAAAAAGATTTTAGTAAGGTTTTAATATTAGACATAAGGCTTGGATTGCCTTTAAAACTTTTAATTGATTTATCTGGCTCATTCCATTTATTTGCTGAATCGGTAAAAAAATTAGAATCTATCTTAACCCAACTCGAATCATCTAATGTGCCTGCTTTAATGAAGACAATGTGTGAAAGCTCTTTCTGATAACTTAGCACACCTGATCCGCAATTAGGACAAAATCCTCTGCTAACATGATTGCCTGAAGTGCCTTGGCTTTCAAAAAACTTTAAATCGCCATTCATCTCAACATATTTCTTTGCAATAAATAAAATTGTGGCTTTTCCTGACCCGGTTGCTCTTTGACAATCCTTGCAATGACAATGATGCGCTGAAATAACCTTATTTGCATTAAAAGCATATGATATTTCGCCACACTGACATCTACCTCTTTGGATGTTGTTCATAAATTTATTCTACAGTAAACTCATGACAATCATGAAAAATTACAAAAAATTACTTCTAACTTTCTTTATTTTCATGGCATGCAGTGTTAGTGCAGAAGTTGTTATTGATGAATATGGTTGTAAAACAAGGTTGACTCAGATGCTAATACCCGATTGGCCTAATGCTAATTACCAAGGTTATAGTATTGTTAGCTTTAATATTAATGAAGATGGTGAAATCTCAAAGTCTATTATTAAAGAATCTAAGTGCGCTATGGAAAGAGATAAAAATGGAATTATAGTTTTTGAGACATGTCCTTTCTTTAAAAAAGTTTCTTTTGCTGCATCAAAATATTTAAAGTATAAAAAACCTATTAATAAAGAAGGCTTGCCCTGTTCTATTGAAAATCATAAATATAAATATAATTTCTCTTTATATAATATTGAAATAAAGAACAATGATTTTCTATTAAGAGAAGAGTATGAAGCTATGATGTATGATTCAAAATAATCCTTAATTACTTAATTCTCAACAATCCACATAATTTATGTCCTGTTGGGTCTCTTAAGTAGGCTAAGTACATACTAAATCTATCATAATCACGAATGCCTGGCGCTTCTTCAATTGAGGTTCCTCCATTTTCAATTCCTGCCTTATGCCATTGATCTCCTTGCTCTATGCTTTCTAAATTAAATCCAATCGTTGCTCCATTAGCAACAGTTGCTTTATTGCCATCAATTGGCTCTGTAATTGAGAAACTTGTTCCTTGAAAGTTATAAAAATATCTTTTTTGACCAGTTCGACTTGGATACATTTTCCCTGGGCCTGCACCAAGTACTTCAAATAACTTGTCATAAAATATTTTAGATTCTTCTATATCATTTGTACCTACCATTATATGACTAAACATAAATTCACTCCTTTATTAAAATAAATTAACTAATGAATAAGAAAATATTAGTGTAAATGTCCACAAAACAAAAGCTACAGAAAATGTTTTGATATCTATCTGCTTCATTGCCTCTAAGCTAATCTGGGCCCCAATACAAAAAAGGGCTGCAACTAAGAATATCTGACTCATTGAATCCAATGCTAATAAAGTTTGCTCTTCAAAATTTAATGCTGAGCCCAATACAATTGCTAAAATAAAGATAAAAACGAAGATTGGAAATTTTGGTTTTGTGCTCTTTTCATCTTTATAAAAAATACCAAGGATTACAATCAATGGTATTAACCAAATTGTTCTTCCCAGCTTTAAAGTGGTAGCTACTTCTAAAGCAGCTCCCCCATAAGCCATTGCTGCGCCTACAACCGAACTGGTATCATGAATTGCCATTGCTGCCCATGCACCAAAACTCACATCAGCCATACCTATGCTATTTGCAATTAATGGGAATAGCGCTATTGCCAAAGCATTAAATGAAAAAATAATAGCCATAGAAACTAATAATTCTCTTGGTTTTGCTTTTATTAATGGAGAAATTGCTGCCATTGCTGTCGCGCCACAAATTGCAGTCCCAGACGCTATTAAAAGAGCAAGTCTTTTTTCTATGTTAAAAATTTTACCTAATAAGAGTCCTGTTAAAAATACAACAAATACAAAAATTGAAATATATGGAAAATATAGAGCAGTTAATTCAAGGGCACTAGATGCTGATATGGTTAAACCTAAAATTACTATTCCTGCTTGAAGAAATTTTGTTCCAATTGATTTGCTTATAAAGTCATCTGGTAATTTAAAAATTAACGCAAATCCCATGCCTGTTACTAAAGCCAATAATGGTGATCCTATTAAAATAGCTAAAATTGCTAACAGTATTCCTATGCAAAGCTTCATTTAGTATGTTCTATTAGTAAGGTTGGAACATTGTTGGTGTGGGATTTTATGGTAGCTACCAAGGTATTTTCTTTTAAGCCACTTCTAATATCAGTTATCTCAACACCCTCCTTAATAAGTCTTCCATGAGTTTTTCCAATCGATTCAACCTCCCATGCCAAACCCCATAAACTATCCAATGAATCCTTGTCATCTTTCTTTTCAACCACCTCTATGGTGGTCTTATTTAATCTGAAAAATAACATCCTGCTATTCCAATGTTCTATTACTTTATCTAGAGCAAGCCTGATATCAAATTCATTTTTATAAATATCTATAAACCCATCAGCATCATTTGTATTAATAACTACGTGATCCAATTTATTGAAAGCGGTATCTGGATATGAGTCTATTGATGGGAGCTTTCCTTCGGTATGTTCGATAATAAAAGAAAAAAGCCCTCGAGTAAGCTCTGGCGGCAAAAAAAGATTTTTCCATTTTCTTATAGATTGATTATTAGAGTTTGTGCCTTCACCTAGCAATGGATCATTCATCATGTAGCCATTATCTTTTAATACTCTAGTAACCTTATCAATATTTTCTGTGCCAAAAACTATTCCTGTTAACCCCTCGCCCTTTTTCTGTATTGCATCATTGACCAACGCAGCGCCTAATCCCTCTCCTTTTGCAGATAAAAGTTCAAAATAAGTATTCTTAAAATTAAAAATTGAATTAGCGGTGCCCAGCTCTTTGTGTTCGCCCTTCCACACCGGATCAATACCAAAAACTTTTTGATAATTTTTTTCTGCCTCATCAAGATCCTTAACAGCTACTATAAGATGGTCTAGTGTATTTATCATTCCTTATGCTTATACCATCTTGGTATATCCCTTTTTTTCCAAGTACAAAAATGTGCTTTCTCTCCCATATAGAAATTCTGATAAGCAATTATTGAGTCATCGCACTTATATTCATCAGGCATACATTGCGGTGGCTGTTTAAAAGGCATGTCTTTTTGAATATTTTCTGGTGGCATTTCTAGAACATCTCTTAATAATAAATCTGTTGAATGTTTTTTTTCATATCTATAGGAGTATTCGTCTGATAAAGCTACAAATAAGCTGTATAACCAATTATATTGTGCTTCATTTTCTCTTGTCCAAACTGTACTTGGATGGTTTAAATGCGCTCTTTTATACATAGAAAGACTATCTGCTCTTTCATCACCATCTCGCTCTCGATGAGCTGTTGATAACATTTGTGCGTATTCCAATATCATTTTTACACAGTGTTTATCATTATGCTCAATGGCAGCAATTTTTGGATCTTTATTTAAATAAAAAATATTCATTAATTATTTGTTATATATTTTTGGTAAAAATTTACGTTTGAGATTTATGAGTTCTACTTTCAATTTGTTCATTAATACTTTTTGCGCAATCACTGGCAGCTGTTTCAAATAAGAAAGGGAAAATAGAATGAATAATTGCTGCGATTCCAGAGAATATCATCTTAATTCCATATTTTGCAGAGCACCTTTGATGTTGAAAATATGTTTCCCCGACTGCCTTTGGATGGCTAGTAAATAATTTAATAATTTTGTTCAAACTAAAAATAGTCTACAGGATATTTTTCTTTTTTAAAAACCCTTTTCTTCCTTAAGCAGTCTTCTTTTAGTCTTTTCTCCTCCTGGCCCACTATACCCGCCAATACCTCCATCAGATCTGATTGCTCTATGACATGGAATCTCTATTGGCCTTGGATTCTTGCCGCATGCATTTGCAACTGCCCTAGATGAATTGGGGTGTCCAATTGCTATTGCTATTTCTTTATATGATCTTGTGTGTCCTCGCGGAATCTTTTTAAGTTGTGCCCAAACTTTTTTTTGAAAGATTGTTCCAGATATTCTTTTATTCAATTTAATTTACGATTTAAATAAGTTCACAATTGTAACGCCTATTACAATTAAAAATAATCCAGCAATTGTTTGCCAATTTAAAGTTTGTTTATAAAAAATATAGCTCAAAATAGCTATCGAAAATATTCCTATCCCAGACCATGAGGCATAAACAATTGAAAGGGGAAGTTTTTGAGAAACGATTGCAAGAAAATAGAAAGACATTCCATATGAGGTTAGCAATATTGCTGTTGGGGCTATTTTTGTAAAATTTTGTGATGCTGGTAAAAGCATGGTGCCAACAACCTCTAATGCAATTGCTATAAAAAGCAATGCATAGACATTCATTTTTCTACCCACAGCATAAAGTTGTTATTTTTCATTATTAATTTGCCAAATTGTGCCGCAAGCATTTTCATTACATCTATCTACTAACTTTGTTGAAAGTGTAAAATTATTTTCTTCTATTGATAAATTATTTAAATCAGGAATTACATTTCTTGTGGTTACTCCTATTACCTTGCAACTATTATTTTGAGTGTTGTTACTCCACCAACTAATTGTATCTTTTGCAGACAGAACAGGTCTTTGAATGTTTGAATAAAGTTCTTCAGCCGCAAAATATATTATTTCATCAAATTCTGAACGAAAAAGAATGTTTGAATCAAAGCCAGTTTCATTTTCAAAAAATAAAGGCATTCCATCACATTCTGCTTGATGTGAGCTTGCAATTATTCCTTCAAAATTTGTATATGGAGTTATTGCTCGTGGACCATACAAAAGAATAATAAGTAAAAACGAAGCAATTTTTAAACCCATAAAATGCTTTCTCTCAAGATGAGTTATTAAAAATAAAGATAAAAAGGGGAAAAATGCTGTGAAATATCTGCCCTGATAGAAGGGGGACGTAATAGCCGAATAAGTAAAAATAATAACTATAGAAAAAATTATAGGACTTATATCAAATAGGATCTTTTTAAATTTCTTTTTTGACATACTAAAAAGTAAAAAAATCCCAGTTATTATCAAAGGGATCATAAATGCTCCCGTATTTCTTATATGTCTAAAGTAAGAATCAATATGGTAATCGTTATTTAAAAGAACGCTTCCAGAAGAAAAAATTAATACAAACGAACATGATATAAAAATTACAATTAATACAAAGCATCTTTTAAATATAGAATTGTTTTCAATAAAAAACTTAGCCATTACAGATACTACTAACAATCCTGCCAAAGCATGAAAGGCTGATAAGACTAAGCCTGATAATATGAATAAGTAAAAATAAAAATTTTCATCTTTTGATTTCGTCAATAGGTATGAGGATGAAAAAAGAACTGACCATGAAAATACAAACCCATAGGTTCTTAATTCAAAAAAGAATCTTAGGAAATATTCTGAGGCAAATAATACAAAAGCAAACATTAATATTCTTTCAAATGAGAGGACTCTTCTTAATAAAAAGAAAGAAAAAAATACAATCAATAAAGAAATAAAATGTATTGAAACTAAGATATCAAAATTTTTTAATCCGAGCAGATTGAAATAAAGCTTATAAATAATAGTATGGAGAAGATAGTTTGGGTCAGCTGTTGTTATTGTAATAATAGAATTTATATCTTTTGAAGTAATCCAGTATTGATAAATCTCATCGTGCCATAACGGTAATGTCAGTTGAAAAGCAGCAAAGAAAAAAATAACTATAGGAATACTTATATTAAGAAGCATTTCAAAAGTTTTTTTATTGCTCATTCTTATCTCTATTCTACCCAATAATTGAGTGAAAGTTACACGTATTTATCGTATAATTAAAAGTGTACATCAAGAAATAAATTCCTTATTTCAAATTCAAACACATACAACAATATACCTAATTTCGGGTATGTTATTTATGGAGAAAACTATGGAACAAATCTATAGAAAAGAGTTTCCCCATGGCAGTCATTCTGTCTATGGCGAATATGGAATTAATAGAGACTTGGTTCTCAGTTCTTATCACTACGGTTCTGATGTTGAGGATTTCTGGGGTAATGATGAGTATGAATACTATCTCATTGTCGAGAAAGATGATGTCCCTAAATTCCTTTTAGAGAGTCTAACCAAGGGTTTCAATTCTGAGGAAAAGTTTACCCTTCATGACTTAAAAGAAATGTGTGACAAAAAGGGAATCAAATATACAACAACTTCTTATGTCTAATTATGAAATTAGAAATGATGATGATCTAAGACTTTGGTTTAGGATTAAATCTATTGAAAAGAAAATACATAAACTTGGTCCTATGTACTCTAAAGAATTTGATTGGGTAGAGTGGGAAGGTCTTGAGGCAGAATCAGCAATATATGTTTCACAATTATCTATTTATAAAGATGTTGTTAAAAAGATTGTTGCTAGATACAACCTTTTTAAAAAATAATCATTTTTTTAAAAACATTAATGAAGTTGTTGCTAATATAACAAGCATCAAAATTGCAAACTGCTTTTCTTCAACGATAGCAACAACAAGAATTGCTGCTGCCCACATGATTGAATTAGAAATTAATAATTTTTTACTCATATTATGAAGACACCTTTATCTACTCTACAGTAACGGAGTAGACATAACCAAATTATATTGACTCATAATTATCTGAATAATGTTTTTCTCTCTCTTCTTTCTTCATACCAACTGTATCGTTCATAAAATTATTTCTTTCTTCTCTAGATTTGAAAACCCAAATGCAAACTGTATCACGTGAATGATAAATTGCTTTTAACTCGTCATCTATTTCACAAATTTCTTTTGGTATTTCTGTTTTAATACAAATCATGACTCAAATCTTAACTTTCTGTGTATCAATATAAACAAACCTGTTCCAATTATAGTCCATAGAATATCATTCCAATCGAAGACACCTCTTCCAGGTGTAAAAATTGTAATGAACTCATTGGCAATTAATCCCGATATGGAGATTCCTACTGACCAATAGAGTCGATTTTTAAATAAAGATGAATTAGGTTTGGATACTTCTGGAATTACTACATATAACAGAGCAGGCAATCCAATTCCTGGTAAGAAATTTGGAGCAACCCCAAGAAGATAAATTATTATTCCATTAGCGCCATCGTAATTTGGTCTTATGTAATCCTGGACTATAGAAAAAAGCAAAAAAGAAATAGCAAAAATAATGTAATAAACGAACTTTCTATTCATTTTTATGTTTTATCACTAATATTTAATATACACAATCTTGTAAAGTGGACAGTTCTATCTACTCAACGGTAACGAATTCATTTTGAGTGCAGAATTAAGAGTATGTCTTTTTCTAAACCCTTTGTGAAATTTTAAATAAAATTCAATTTCTTTTTTGTTCATAAAAAATCAACATATCATGCAATGATCGATAAGAATTTTGCCTTCTACTTCCTTAAAAATTGCTTGATTGATCAATTCGTCATTACTTGAAGAAGTTTTTTGTTTCCAAACAATTCCAACTGAGTCGCTTCTTCTAAATAAACACACAAACTCTCTTTTAGTCCAATAAATTTTTGGTTCAATTGATAACTGTCTTTTGAGTTCTTCAGGTGTAACTATGGACTTCATTCTATTTGTGAAATACTTTGTATGCTTTTTATGGTCACCCTCATTGGAACCCTCCAAACAACTATCCATAATTGGTTCTACTATACTAAGAATTTCATCTTCACTAAGATTGGGGAGTTTCAATTCTGCACTCAAGATTATTCAACCGTGACTGACTTAGCAAGATTTCTTGGTTGATCAATATCGGTACCCCTTAAAAGAGCAACTTCGTAGGAAAGAATTTGAAGCGGAATAGTATAAATAATTGGAGTTAAAAGAAAATCGCATTTAGGCATACTAATAACCTGTCCTGATTTTAAATCGATTGTTATCGAAGGGTCAGCGAATACATATAGAGTTCCACCCCTAGCCTTAACTTCTTCGAGATTTGAAACAAGCTTCTCCGCTATATCGCTTTCTGGAGCTAATGCAATAACTGGCATTTCTTCATCAATTAATGCCAAAGGTCCGTGTTTTAATTCGCCGGCCGGGTAAGCCTCAGCATGAATATAAGAGATTTCTTTAAGCTTAAGAGCGCCTTCTTTTGCAATGGGATAGAAGATACCTCTTCCTAAAAATAAAGCATTATCTTTGCTTGCTATTTCAGGCGCTATCTCAAGAATTTTGTCTTTTAATTTCAAGGTCTCATTTACAGTATCAGATAACGATCTCATTGCTGTAATAACACGAGTCCTTAATTTCGGATTTTTACCCCTACTCTTTGCAAGCGCAAGAGAAAGTAGCATTAATGCAGCTAGTTGAGTGGTAAATGCTTTGGTTGAGGCAACGCCTATCTCGGGGCCAGCATTAGTAAAAATGGAATAGTCAGACTCTCTTGCTAAAGAGCTGGTCGGCACATTGCAAATTGTTAATGTTGATAAATAATCTTTTTCTTTTGCATATCTTAATGCGGCGAGTGTATCTGCTGTTTCTCCTGACTGAGATATTGTTACCAATAAAGAATCTTCATCGACATGTGGATTTCTATATCTATATTCTGAAGCATAATCAATCTGGGTTGGCAGCTCTGCGATAGCAGAAAACCAGTTTGCAGCAACCCTTCCTGCATGCAGGCTAGTTCCACAAGCAACAATTTGGATTCTTTTTACTTTTTCAAATATTTCAGATGACCCCATACCAAAGATATTATCTAGTACATCATCGCCACCGACTCTACCATCGATAGTATTTAGAATTGCATCAGGCTGTTCATATATTTCTTTTTCCATGAAATGTTTGTATTCGCCTTTAGAGGTTGCCTGACTGGAAATGTCAATTTGAGAAATCTCTCTTTCGACTTTATTTTTTGACTGATCATAGATTGTAAATTCTTCAGATGAGAGCTCAGCCACATCCCCATCTTCTAAGAAAATAAATTCATTTGTCAGCTGTGCTATAGCAAGAGGATCTGATGCAGCTAAAAACTCATCAGTTCCTATTCCAATTAATAGTGGTGATTTGTTTCTAGCGATAATTATATTTTTGTCATCTTCTTTATCTATTGCTGCAATTGCATAGGCACCATCAAGCTTTTCTTTAGTTAAGTACATCGAATCTATCATTGAATTACCCTTAGCTAAAAAATACTCAAGCATATGGGCTATTAATTCTGAGTCTGTTTGAGAAGAAAAGTTATAGCCCTCCTTTTTTAAAAATTCTTTTAAATCAAGATAGTTTTCAATAATTCCATTGTGAACAATATAAACTCTTTCATTTGATTTATGAGGATGAGCGTTTTCTTCTGATGGCTCTCCATGAGTTGCCCATCTAGTATGAGCAATCCCTAGCTTACTTTTTGGCTTTTCGGAGATCATCTTTTCTTCAAGTAATTTAACTTTTCCTAGGGTTCTTAAATGGGCTATTTGATTATTCTGATGAAGTGCGATCCCGGCAGAGTCATAGCCCCGATACTCCATTTTGTGAAGCCCCTGAACAAGAAGCTTTCCTACATTTCTGTTAGAAGCAGCAGCTATGATTCCACACATCTTTAGTCCTTCTTTTTAGACCAGTTTTCTTTATTGTCTTGTTTTGCCCTGCCAACACCAAGAGCATCGTCAGGCACATCTTTTGTAATAACTGATCCTGCTGCAACATATGCATTCGACCCAATTGTAACTGGTGCTACCAAGGAAGAGTTTGTACCAATAAAACTTTTGTCTCCAATTTTAGTTGCGTGTTTATCTTTGCCATCGTAATTGCATGTAATAGTTCCAGCTCCAATGTTTGACTCCTCTCCAATTTCAGCATCTCCTAAATATGCGAAATGGTTTGCTTTCGAGTTTTTGCCCACTATTGTCTTTTTAGTTTCAACAAAATTGCCTATTCTTGCTCCATCATCAATATGACTTCCCTCTCTAAGACGAGCATATGGGCCAATTGAGCAATCTTTCCCTACTTTAGATGAGACTAGATGAGAAAATGCCTCAATAGATGAGCCATCTCCAATCTCAACATCTTTAATAATAGTATTAGGCCCAATAACAACATTATTACCAAGCGTGATTTTTCCATCTAAAATTACATTTACATCTATAACACAATCTTTTCCAACAGATATTTCTCCCCTAACATCAACCCTAGACGGATCTGATAAAGTTATGCCCATTTTTAATAAATCTTCTGCTTTCATCTTTCTATAAATTTGCTCTAATTCTGCTAGCTCTGTTTTAGTATTTGCGCCTTTAACTTCATCGTTTGGCACAACACATGTTTTAATTTTAAACCCTTTTGCATTAATTATAGAAACTATATCAGTTAAATAGTATTCTTCAGCTGCATTATTATTTTTTACTTTATTTATTGCATCCTCTAAGAGCCTTTTGTTGCAGCATAAAATCCCAGTAAAGATTTCATTAATTAGCTTGTCTTCATTAGAAGCATCTTTTTCTTCAACTATTGCTTCTGCTAGACCATCTGAATCCTTTTTTACTCTTCCGTACCCAGCTGGTTTGTCCATAAGGGTTGTTAAAATTGTTAGGCTATCTGTGGTTGAAGTGATTAAATTTTCTAAAGTATTTTTTTGAATTAATGGAACATCTCCATATAAAACAAGAACTTTAGATTCATCTGATATTGTATCTAATGAAGATTTGACTGCATCAGCAGTCCCAATTGCTTCTTTTTGTTCACTTATATTAATTTTGCCATTAAAGGAATTGGCTTCTTTTATTATCGACTCTTTTTCATAGCCAACCACAAATGTCGCCTCATCTGTTATGTCTTGAACAGTTTCATAAATTCTTTTAAGCATAGAGTGTCCGCCAACTGGCTGTAGAGATTTTGCTTTAGATGAAAGCATTCTTGAGCCCTCGCCCGCAGCTAATATTACAGTATGAATTTTCACAATAAATAAGGCTAAATAGATACCTTACTGTTTTTTGCGGAGTTTTTGAATAGTTTTAAGTCTTGCCACTGCTTCGGCCAGTTGAGCTGATGCTTTGGCATAATCAAGCGTGGCATCTTTATTTGCTAATTCTTGCTCTGCTATTTCTTTTGCTTTTATTGCTTCAGATTCATCAAGACTGTCTGCCCTTTCTGCTGTGTCTGATAAAACAGTTACTAAATCAGGTTGCACTTCTAAAAAACCACCTGAGCAAAAGAACGCCTCTTCTTCTGATCCATTTTGAACTCTAACTGGACCAGCAGCTAAACCTGTTAAGAGTGGTGTATGTCCAGGCGCTATGCCTAGCTCGCCAAGCGTTCCTGTGGCATAGACCATAGTTGCTTCGCCAGAATAGATCTCTTCACTTGAAGAAACTATATTAATTTTAATAGTACTCATTGTTATAAAGTCTTTGCTTTTTCTACTGCTTCTTCAATCGTTCCAACCATATAAAAAGCTTGCTCTGGAAGATCATCATAATCACCATTTAATATTCCTTTAAAAGCCCTAATGGTATCTTCTAATGAAACATATTTTCCAGGCGTCCCTGTAAATATTTCAGCAACAAAGAAGGGTTGTGATAAAAATCTTTGAGCCTTCCTTGCTCTTGCAACCAAACCTTTGTCTTCTTCAGAAAGCTCATCCATTCCAAGAATAGCAATAATGTCTTTTAGCTCGTTATATCTTTGTAGGATTTTTTGAACTCCTTGTGCTACCTCATAGTGCTCATCCCCAACCACAAAAGGATCTAGCTGTCTGCTAGTTGAGTCAAGTGGGTCAACAGCAGGATAAATTCCTAGCTCTGAAATTTGTCTTGATAGAACGACTGTTGCATCCAAGTGAGCAAACGTAGTTGCTGGCGATGGGTCGGTTAAGTCATCAGCTGGCACATATACTGCTTGAATAGATGTAATGGACCCTGTCTTAGTGGATGTAATTCTTTCTTGTAGGGCGCCCATTTCTTCAGCAAGGGTTGGCTGATATCCAACAGCTGAAGGCATTCTTCCTAATAAAGCAGAAACCTCAACGCCTGCCAGAGTATATCTATAGATATTATCAATAAATAATAAAACATCCTTTCCTTCATCCCTAAAGCTTTCAGCCATAGTCAATCCTGTTAATGCAACTCTAAGTCTGTTTCCTGGAGGCTCATTCATCTGTCCGTACACCATTGCAACTTTAGACTCTCCAAGATTATCAATGTTAACTACTCCTGATTCTTGCATCTCATAATAGAAATCATTTCCCTCTCTAGTTCTTTCACCAACACCTGCAAATACAGACAGGCCTGAATGTTGCAGCGCAATATTATTAATAAGCTCCATCATATTAACCGTCTTACCAACACCGGCACCCCCAAACAATCCGATCTTTCCGCCTTTTGCAAAGGGACACATCAAATCAATAACTTTAATACCGGTTTCAAGAATATCATTTGATACTGATTGGTCTGTATAGGTTGGCGGCTTTCTATGAATCGGCATTTTCTGCTTCTCGCCAATTGGTCCTTTTTCATCTATAGGATTTCCAAGCACGTCAACAATTCTTCCCAATGTTTCTGGCCCCACTGGAACTGAGATAGGCGCATTAGTTCTTGTAGCAACTAAACCTCTTTTTAAACCTTCTGTTGCACCCATTGCAATTGTTCTAACAACACCATCACCTAACTGCTGCTGAACTTCAAGAGTGGTTCCACTATCATCAACCATAAGTGCTTCATACACCTTTGGAATATTATCTTTATCAAACTCGACATCGATAACCGCTCCAATAATTTGTGTAACTATTCCATTGCTCATATTTTTCTCCTTAAACTGCTGATGCGCCCCCGACTATCTCTGAGAGCTCTTGAGTGATAGCCGCCTGTCTTACATTGTTATATAAAAGCTCTAATTCTTTAATCAAATCGCCTGCATTATCTGTTGCATTCTTCATGGCGATCATTTTTGCTGCCTGCTCGCAAGCATTGTTTTCTATTACTGCTTGATAAACCAATGACTCTATATATCTTGTTAAAAGGCCATCTAATAATTCTTTTGCCTCAGGCTCATATATATAATCCCATTGTGTTGGGCTTGATTCATCCTGCTCTTCTGGTGCAAGAGGAATTAATTGTTCTACATTGGGTTGTTGTGTCATGGTATTAACAAAACCGTTTGAGCAAAGATAGGCTTGATCAATATCACTATTCTTATGCATATCTAGAACTACTTTTGTAAGGCCAATCAAGTCGTCTGGATTTGGCTTGTCACCAAGTTTTTCTGCAACGGCAACAACTTCACCGCCAACACTTTTAAAAAATGCAGATGCCTTAGTTCCAATCAATGCAAAACAAGATTCAATCTCTTGTTCATTAAGTTCTGCTGATCTTGCTATGACTTGTTTAAATAAATTTATATTAAGGCCGCCACACAACCCCTTGTCTGATGAAACAACAATAAAACAAGCTTTTTTTGGTGACCTTTCTTCGTAAAATGGATGTGGATATTCTGAGCTTGCTAAAGCTATATGTGAAATAACATCTTTTATTTTTAAAGAATATGGTCTGCCTTCAAGCATTGTATCTTGAGTCTTTTTCATTTTACTTGCTGCAACCATTTCCATAGCAGAAGTAATCTTTTGCGTGCTTTTAATGCTTGCAATTTGTTTTCTTACTTCTTTAGTATTAGCCATTATTTGAATTAAAAAGTTTGTGTTTTTTTAAAATCTTCAACGAGCTCTTTAAATTGATTTTCTATATCATCATTCCAGTCACCTGTTGTATTTATTTGTTGTTCTAGCTCACCCTTTTCTGCTGTTAAGTAACCATGTAAGGCTTCTTCAAAGTCCAAGATTTTCTCGACTTCTATATCTGCCATATACCCCCTATCTGCAGCAAATAAACTTAGTGCTTGCTGGGCAACACTCATTGGAGCATATTGCTTTTGTTTCAGCAGCTCTGTAAATGCTCTACCATTGGCAAGCTGCTGTTTGGTTGCTTCATCAAGGTCTGATGCGAACTGAGAGAAAGCAGCTAATTCACGATATTGAGCTAATGCAGTCCTAACTCCACCAGCTAACTTTTTCATAATTTTTGTTTGGGCCGATCCGCCAACCCTTGAGACTGAAAGCCCTGGATTAATAGCAGGCCTAATACCTGAATTAAATAACTCTGTCTCTAAATATATTTGTCCGTCTGTAATTGAGATCACATTTGTTGGAACAAAAGCCGAAACATCTCCAGCAAGAGTTTCAATAATTGGTAGGGCTGTTAATGAGCCAGTTTTACCCTTAACCTTACCACCAGTAATTTGTTCAACATAGTCTGCATTTACTCTTGCAGCCCTTTCTAACAACCTGGAATGCAGATAAAAAACATCACCAGGGTATGCCTCTCTTCCTGGAGGTCTTTTTAATAAAAGTGATACTTGTCTATAAGCGACTGCTTGCTTAGAAAGATCATCATAAACGATTAATGCATCTTCGCCCTTGTCTCTAAAATATTCTCCCATTGTGCAGCCTGCATATGCAGATAGGTATTGCATTGGGGCAGGATCTGCAGCTGTAGCTGAAACAACAATTGTATGCTCCATCGCTCCATGTTCTTCTAATTTTTTAACAACGTTTGCTACTGTGGATTGCTTCTGACCAATGGCAACATAAATACATTTAATACCTGTTCCTTTTTGATTAATAATTGCATCGATTGCGACAGCTGTTTTACCGGTTTGCCTGTCTCCAATTATGAGCTCCCTTTGACCCCTACCAATTGGGACCATAGCATCAACAGCTTTAAGGCCAATTTGAACAGGCTGATCAACAGACTGACGAGCAATAACACCTGGAGCGACAACCTCAACTGGTGCTGCGCTCTCTGCTTGTATTTCACCCTTGCCATCAATAGGCGTACCAAGGGTATTTACAACCCTTCCTAATAAAGCCTCTCCAACAGGAACCTCTAACACCTTTCCAGTACAAACAGCTTTTTGTCCTTCAACAATTTCAAGATAATCTCCAAGAACAACTGCTCCTACAGAGTCTTGTTCGAGATTAAGGGCCATGCCCTTTGTACCATTTTCAAATTCTATAACCTCACCATACATAACATCTCCCATGCCGTGTATTCTTACAATACCGTCTGAGACGCTCACTACGATACCTTCGTTTTTTCTTTCTGCAGAAAGATCAAGGCCAGCAATTTTCTCTTTTAAAACGCTGGAAATTTCTGATGGATTTAATTGACTCATTTTTTCACCTTAAAAATTTAATTGGTTTACAAGTTTGTTAACCTTTCCTCTTATTGAAAGGTCAAGTGTTTCATCTCCTATCTTGATTGATAGGCCACCCATCATTGCTGGGTCTTTTGAAAAAAATATGTTGGCATCTTTGCCATATTTAGATTTTAATTTTTGTTCTATATCATCTTTTGCTTCATTGCCTGGATCAACGGCAACAAAAACCTCAATTGAATTTTGTCCCTTATGACTCTCCAACAAATCTTTATAAATAAGATATATAGTCTCAAGCAAATTTAAGCGTTTGTTTTCTGCTAATATCTCAAGTAGTTTTTTAGACGTATCAGAAACGCTTTCTTCAAATAGCTTAACTAAAATATCTACAACCTCTTGTCTTGAAAGAACAGGGTTCTCTATTGTATTAATAACACCTTCATTTCCTGACGCAGTAGCCATTATTTTTAGCTCTTCTGCCATTTCTTCTAAACCATTAGAATCCTTTGCTGATGCAAATAAAGCTTTCGCATATGGTCTAGCTAAAGGGGTTAATTCAATCATTATTTATAATTCCTCTGCTGCTTTTTTAAGAATATCTTCATGTTTTTCTTTAGAAATTTCATCACCAAGAATTTTTTGAGTGGTATCAATAATAATGTCAGACATTTGTTGTCTTAGTTCTTCTTTGGCTTTGTTTGTTTCATTCTCTATAGAGGTTGATGCCGACACCATTATTTTTTCTGCTTCCGCCTCTGCCTTTAAAGATGCATCACTTACAATTTGAGACGCCCTGGTATTTGCCTTCTCTAAAATATCCGCCGCCTCTGCCTTTGCTTGATTTAATTCTTTATCAAATGCAAGCTTTGCCTCCTCTAAAGAGTCATCTGCTTTTTTCGCCGCCTCTAAGCCATCAGATATTCTTTTTTCTCTTTCTTGCATGACTGAAAGTATTGGTGGATAAATGTATCTCCAACAAATAGCAACAAAAACAATCATTACAACTGCTTGAGCAAGTAGGGTTGCGTTTATGTTCATATCTTCTTATCTGCTTTATATAGCGAACAACATATACATCCCAAGACCGACCCCAATCATAGGCACCGCATCGGTTAAACCCATCATTAAAAAGAACCTTCCTTGAAGAAAAGGTGCCAATTCAGGCTGCCTTGCTATTCCTTCTATAAACTTGCTGCCTAAAATTCCAACTCCTATCCCAGCTCCTATAGCTGAAAGACCCATTGTAATTCCGGCTGCCAAAATACTATATTCCATTTTTTTCTCCTATAATTTGAGGATTAATGCTCCTCTGTTTCATGCGCCATCGCTAAATATGCGATTGTTAACGCCATAAAAATAAATGCTTGCAATGCCACAATTAATATGTGGAAAAGCGCCCAAACTAAATGCAAACCAAAACCGAGAATGCCTATTGGTATGCTACTAAAAAATAACATTAATGCAATCAAGATGAAAATCATCTCACCAGCATAAAGGTTCCCAAAGAGCCTAAGGCCCAATGAAATCGGTTTGGCTATAAAATTAACCATTTCTAATACAAAATTTACTGGTATTAACCACTTACCAAAAGGGTGGAGTGTTAACTCAGCAATAAAAGCTCGTAAACCTTTAACGGTAATACTGTAATAAATTGTTAACACAAATACCGCAAAGGCCATTCCGAGGGTTATATTTGGGTCTGTTGTTGGCACAACCTTAAAATAAAAAGATTCTGGGTTTTTAATCCACTCAACTCCCTCGCCAGCCACCGCATATGCTATATGTCCAGCAAGAACAGGTAAAAAGTCTACCGGCACAAGATCCATTAGATTCATTAACAATATCCAAACAAAAACTGTTAGCGCTAGTGGGGCGATTAGTGTGTTTTTAACAGAGCCAAACAAGGACTGAACATTATCCTCAACAAACTCGATTGACATTTCAATAAAATTTTGAGCTCCGGTAGGCGCAGAGACAGTATTTATTTTTTTTGGCATAGCTATTTTAAAGAAAAGAATAAAAAGGCCCCCAAGAAAAATAGACCAAAAAAGAGAATCTACATGAAACGCCCAAAACCCCATTTGTTCTACTTTATATGGATCACATGTCCACCCTTCTGGTGTTTTCCCACACGTTAGGTTTGTTAAATGATGTTCTATGTAAGACTCTGTTGTTAGCTCTTTGGCCATTATGTTTTTACTCCGCCCTTAACAACAAAAAGTGTTGGCCTGATAACTATATTAATTAATATAAACAAAAACATTGCGTAAACAAAAGCGTTATTAATATATACCCCAGACAAATATAGAAAAGTTATAAAAAGCAACCATTTGATGGACCAGTTATATGCCGCGTTTATTGCATAATCCTCTATTTTTGATCCAATTTTATACGCAATTCCTATAGCAATTAGGTAAAAACCTGCAACTAAAACAAACATTGGATCTTTTATGGTTCCCATTGTTACAAGGGCGACAGACATAATGTTAATTAGGATTTTATTGCTAGAAAATATATTTCGGGAACTGTTCAAAAGATTAAATATTTTATTAATTTTTTCTTGCGAAATTATAAAAATTTATAGTCTTTTAAACAAGCTGTTTTTGTTTTAATTTTTGAGTTTTGAAATAATTGTTTCTAGCTCATCTGAGCTTTTATAAAAAATATTTAATTTGCCACTTTTTTTATTTCTTGCTTCTATCTCAACCTTATGACCAAAAGATTCAGACATCTCTCGCTCAATAATCAAAACATCGCTATCTTTGTGTTTTTTTGAGGTGTTTTTTAGGCCTTTTTTAGAGCCTGATAGTTTGCTTAGGTCTTTTACACTTAGTTTATTTTTTATAATATTTTCTGCAGCCGCCTCTGCCTCTTTGGGGTTAAGTGATGCAAGGAGTTTTGCATGCCCTTTTTCTATTTGACCAGCAGAAAGCATGTCTAAAACCTTTGGGGGCAAAGATAATAACCTTAATGAGTTGGCAATTGTGCTTCTAGCCTTGCCTGTAGATGTTGCAACCTCGTCCTGGGTTAAACCAAACTCCCTTTTTAATCTATCCAACCCCCTTGCTTCTTCAACTGGATTTAAGTCCTCTCTTTGAAGGTTTTCTATTAGCGCTGATATTAAAGCATCTTGATCTTGTTTTTGGTCTATTAAACACGGAATGGTTTTTAGTTTTGCCATTTGCGAAGCCCTAAGCCTTCTTTCACCAGCAATTACCTCATACTCATTGAGGCCTAGCTCCCTTACCAAAATTGGTGAAAGGACCCCTTGTTTTTTTATAGACGCTGTTAGCTCTTCTAGTTTTTCTTTGTCGAAGTTTGTTCTTGGTTGAAATCTACCTGGTTTTATTTTTTCCAACCCCACCTCTTTAACAGACCTTTGGTTTTGGTTAGACTCTCCGAGCAAAGCATCAAGACCCTTATTAAGCGTTTTTTTGTTTTCAGACATATTCCACCCTTCTAATAAGCTCTCCAGCTAAAGCTAAGTATGCTTTTGCCCCATAAGAGTTAGGCATATATTTTATACCAGATGTTCCATGGCTGGGCGCTTCTGCTAATTTTACATTTCTGGGTATCAAGGTATTAAAAACCAAGCTGCTGAAATGTTTTTCTAGTTCGTGTGACACCTCTTTTGCTAAATTATTTCTCATATCAACCATTGTTCTTACAATGCCCAAAACTCTGTTTGATGACATGTTTTTGTTCGATAGGGTTTGAATTGTATTCATAAGGCCTGTGACCCCTTCAAGAGAATAGTATTCACACTGGAGTGGTATTAAGGTTCCTGATGCACAAAAAAGCCCTTCAATTGTGAGTTGGTTTAATGTTGGCGGGGTGTCCACTATTGTGTAGTCATATGAGTTTGTTATGTCTTTCAGGCTCGTGGCTAAAAAGCCTTGTTTGCTGTCGTTTCTGATTGCAACCTCTAAAGCTATAAGCTCTTCTCCCCCTGGGATAATTTTGTATTCGTCGTTTGTTTTATAGGTGCACTCTTCTATTGTTTTGTTATTAAAATAGTGGTCATAGAGAGTGTTTGCTTTTGTTTGTGAGATGCCTGCTGCTGTGGTGGCATTACCTTGTGGATCTAGGTCGATTAAAAGAACTCTTCTTTTTGTTGCGGCCAGGCTGGCTGCCAAATTAACCGCTGTGGTTGTTTTTCCAACCCCGCCCTTCTGGTTAGCGATTGCGATAACTTTGTTCATTGTTTTTTATTATCACTATATTTCTTTCATGTTTTTTGGTGTCTTTATTAATTATTTCACATATGTATTGGTTTTTGTTTATAAGCCTTAATTCTTCTTGAATAATTTTCTTTTTACCCTTTAAAAGGATGTGTCTGGTTTTTTGGTGGCTGTTGTTTTTTGTAAGCTTAATTATTTTTTTGGTTGAGGCGAAGGCTCTCGCGGTTATAACATCATAAACGCCCAGGCTATTGTTTTCTTTAATGGTTTGGTTAATAGTTTTGGTGTTTTTTAATGAGAGTTTTTCTACCACTGTTTTTAAAAAATAACATTTTTTAGAGCTGCTCTCTAAAAGGCTGATAGGGTTATTTGGTAACAAGATGGATAGAAGAATGCCAGGAAACCCTCCGCCAGAGCCCAGGTCTATAACGGACTCTTCCTCCTCAACCATATCAAACAAAGGGGCACAGTCAAGGATGTCTTTTTGATATACCTCTTCATGGTTTTTTCTTACAAAGATGTTGTGTGTTTGGTTAAACTCTAGGGCCAGGTTTATGAATTCATTTATTTTTTTGTTTTGGTCTTTTGTGAAAGGTTTATGCATTTTGTTTTTGCATTTTGTTTTTTTTGAGCTGTATTAATATCAGATTTATTGCTGCGGGTGTTACGCCCTCAATGTTGGCGGCGGACCCAATGGTGTCTGGTTGGTTTGTGTTTAACTTTTCCTTTACCTCGTTTGATAGTCCGTTAATTTTTGAGTAGTTTGTGTTTTTTGGTATTTTTTTTCTGTTTTGTTTTTTTGTTTTTGTTATCTCTCTGAGTTGTTTTTGTATATACCCCTCGTATTTGGTTTCGGTGATGGTTCTTTTATAAAACCCATCGTTTTGTTTGTTTGTTGTAAAAAGTTTTGTTTTGTTTGCGTCCGTTCTATATAAAAGAGAAAAGACGCTTTTGCTTTCTGGAAGGTTGATTTTCTGGTTTTCTTTATTAATAAAGCTTTTTAATTTTTTGGTTTTTAGTTCTTTGTTTACAAAGTCCTGGTACTGCTGTTCTTTTTCGATGTATTGCTTATATCTTTTTTCTTCCACCAAACCCAGTCCAAATGCTTTTTTTAACAGTCTTTGTTCGGCGTTGTTTTGAGACAACAAAAGCCTGTGCTCTGCTCTGCTAGTAAACATTCTGTATGGCTCTGTTATGCCGTGGTTTGTTAGGTCGTTAATCAAAACCCCGATATATGCCTCGCTCCTTTCTAAAATTAGGCTCTGTTTTTTTTGTATTGCCCTACATGCATTTATCCCAGCCATCAGGCCTTGGGCTGCCGCTTCCTCATACCCGGTTGTTCCGTTTATCTGTCCAGCCAGATAAAAGTTTTTTAAAAACTTTGTTTCTAGAGAGCTTTTAAGACTCCTTGGGTCAACAAAGTCATATTCAACCGCATAGCCGTATTCCTCTATAACAGACCTCTCCAGTCCTTTGATCGAGTGTATAAAGTCTTTTTGAGCTTTATGTGGCAGGCTTGTTGATATCCCGTTTGGGTAAACCAGGTCTTTGCTTATACCTTCTGGTTCTATAAAAATTTGGTGGCTTTTTTTGTCCTCAAATTTATTTACCTTGTCCTCGATTGATGGGCAGTATCTTGGGCCTATGCCAACTATATTGCCTGAATACATGGCTGATAAGTGGGTGTTTTTTTTAATTATGTTATGTGTTTTTTCATTGGTTCTTGTGATGTAGCAAGGTATTTGTTTTTGGTGTTTTTTTGGCCTGTTGTACAAAGACATCCATGGTGTTGGTTTTTCGCCTGGTTGTACTTCCAGTTTGGTGATGTCGATGCTTGATAGTTTTATTCTGGCAGGAGTTCCTGTTTTTAACCTTCCCATTGGTAAATCAAGGTCATAAAGTCTCTTTGATAGCGGTATGGCTGACCCATCCCCAACCCTTCCTCCTTTGGTTACACTTTCTCCGGTATACATCTTCCCGTTTAAAAATGTTCCTGTTGTTAAAATTGTTTTTTTTGCTTTTATTGTTTGGTTTTTTGTTAAAACGCCATTAACTCGGTTGTTTTTTATTACCAAGTCAACAACCTCTTCTTCAAAAACTCTTATATTTGTTTCTTTTATTATTTTTTGCACTGCTTTTTTGTAAAGCTCTCTATCACATTGAACGCGGAGCGCCTGTACCGCATCTCCCTTTCTTGTGTTTAGAGTTCTATATTGAATACCGGAAAGGTCTGTCGCTTGAGGCATCAACCCTCCCAACGCCTCAATCTCTCTTACGATATGAGATTTGCCCAGCCCACCAATCGCTGGGTTACAAGACATCTGACCTATTGTTTTTTGGTTGAAGGTTACAAGTGCGCAAGAAAAACCCATTCTAAAGACAGCATGCGCGGCTTCTGCGCCTGCGTGGCCTCCTCCAACAACTATGACATCATACTTATCCATAAAATAATTAAATAATAATAATATCTATATTATATACTTTTTGTTATTTTTATTGGTTTTGTTAATTCTGTTAATAAAGCGCTAAAAACCTTTAAAAAACTAACCAAAACACATTTACAAACCAGCTAAGAACTTGTTGAACAACCAACAACAAAACACTTGATATATTGTTAGTAAAAACAAAACTATTATTTAATACACAAAATACAAACAAACTAACCAACAACAAACAAACAGTTTATTTACCAATACAAAAATCATTAAAAATATCACCCAAAAGGGAATCGGAGAACTTTTTCCCAACCATTTCATCAAGATGAGAACGAGCGTTTTTTAAATCTTCCGCAACAAGCTCAATAGAATCACCCCCAGACAACCCCATAAGAGATTTACTAAGATCCAAAACAACCTTCTTAAAAAGAGCCTCATGCCTATCTCTAATAATGAAATTAAAATCATCTTTTTTAGCACCCACATCAAAAGCAGAAATTATTAGGGATTTAAGAACATCAAAACCAGCACCACTTTTTGCCGAAACACAACAATCAAAACTATTATTTGGTTTATTGACATCGATCTTATTTTGGATGTTTATAAAAGGCTTATCACCGCACAAACCCTTAAAGCGATCAAATGCAGCAGGATCATAATCCTCAAAAACCATTAAAACCAAATCAGCATCATTTATTTGAGATAGAGAGGCCGCTATACCCGCCTCCTCTATTCTATCTTTTGTGTCTCTAATACCAGCAGAATCAAAAACAGAAAAAGAAGAGGCTTCATAAAACAATTCTGAGCTAATCAAGTCTCTGGTTGTACCAGGGGTGTTAGAAACAAGAGCCCTTTCAAAACCCAACAACCTATTAAAAACAGAAGACTTACCAGAGTTAACAGGACCTATTAAAAGGATTTTGTTTTTCTCATACCCAAACTTTTTATTAACACACCCAGCGACAAAAGAATCAAACCTATTACAAAGATTTTTTAGATCTTTAACCAGAGACTCATCAATATATTCATTGTCTTCGTCTGAGAAATCTATATCCCCCTCAACCCGAACCCTTATAGAGTCTATTTCGCCCGAAAAAGAAACCACCTTCTTAGAAAGCTCACCAAACAAAGACTTGCTCGAAAGAGCGACACCCCGCTCGTCCGTACTATCAATCAAATCAGAAACAGCCTCAGCCTCATTTAGACTTATTTTATTATTTAAAAACGCTCGTTTTGTAAATTCACCACCAGGCGCCTCATCAAAACCAACATCTTTAAAGGCACGAACAATAGAAGACATTACCCCAAGACCGCCATGCGCATAAACCTCAAACGAGTCCTCGCCGGTGTAACTGTTGGGACCCTTAAAAACTATCAAACCAACACGGTCAACAACATTTTTTTTATAAAACAAATCATTGACATAAAAACGACCAAACCTAAAACCCTCTTTATCAAAAAGATCCCCAAGCTTTTTTAAACAACCAGAACCGCTAACTCTAAAAACACAAATAGCTGACTTAGCGGGCGGTGTCGCCAAAGCGAAAACAACAGACATTTTTTATTTGGCGCCCTCAAGAGCCCCAAGCTTTTTGTATAAATAGCTTTGTTGAGCCAGCTGTATAGCAGAGTTAACAACGGTATATAAACAAAGGGCTGCAGGAAAAAGTATAAACAAAACAGAAAACATAACCGGCATATATTTCATTACCTGGGCCTGGGTTTGGTCCATACCGGCTGGCTGCGGGTTGAGTTTTTGGGTTAACACCATTGTTAAACAAAACAAAGCAGGTAATACAAAATAGGGATCAGGCGCAGAAAGGTCTGACCAAAAACCCAAAGAGCTGTGCCTTAACTCCACCATCTCTCTTAATGCAAAGAAAAAACCAATAAAAAAAGGCATTTGGATTAACAAAGGAAGACACCCGCCCAAAGGGTTTGCACCGTTTTGTCTCATAAGCTTCATTGTTTCTGTGCCTTGTTTTTGTCTGTCGTCTTTATACCTTTCTTTTATTTCGTTTAGCTCAGGTGTTATTTTTCTTAATGCAGCCATCGACCTAAAACTTTTTGCTGTTACAGGCCAAAAAACAAGCTTAATAATCACTGTAAATATTATTATTGTTAATCCCCAACTATTTAAATAACTGTTTAAAAATGCCATAAACGAAACCATGGGTTGGGCCAAAAACCAAAACCAACCCATATCTATTGATAACTCTAAATTTTCTGCTCTTTGCATCAAATCTTTTCTAACCTTTGGGCCAACAAACAACCTGTGTTCATGGCCAAAAGCCACATTGCTGGTTGAAGAACCCTCAACCGTATAACCCATTCTATAAAGACCAGACTCTTTTGGTAAAACATAATAGTTATATATATATTCATCAGAACCCAAAAGGGCTGCAAAAAAATACTTTTGGATGAAAGCAACCCAACCTGACCTAGAAAGAACCCCAACCGGCTCATCAATAGACCTAAGCCTATAGGTCTCGTAGGGGTCAGATTCTGTGCTTATCGCAACACCCTCATATGAGCTGTTATTCATCATACCCCCACTTAGAGCATCTCTTTTTAAGTCAAGAGCCCTTCCCTCTGTTCTATAAAGACCAGCATAAGACTTTCCATTTATGCCCTTAGAAGAATAATCATATACAGAGACCTCATAAGGCGAAGGCAAAAAAGAAATGGTTTTGGTTATATCCAACACCCCATCATAAAGAGTAACAAAATCATCCCCCCTCTCAACCAAAACATACGAAGGATTAGTATTCGTAAACCCACTTTTAAAATAATAATTAAATGCTGACTCATTGGATTGGCCAAAGACCCTAAACCCTAAAGACCCCTCAACATTCTCAACCGGGTGTTTTTTTAGCCTGGTTTCTACGATGGCACCGGTTTTGGTTGCCACAACAACAATTAACTCTTCACTCTCAATTAAAACCAAATCATCCCCAAACAAACCGCTTTGACCAGCTGCTAGAACCAACTGTTTTTGTATCGACGCGTTTCTTTTTTCAGAAGACCACTCATACAACAGCCCCAAAGAAAGCAAAACAATTCCAACTATATAAAAACTTCTGATATTCATTGTTTTTTTAAATCACTACTAAAAGACTTTACAGCAGATTTTATCTTATTTGATGCTTCTTTATATGATAATTCACCAAAAGGCTTAAATACAGAAAAAACAACAACCCCATCATATAAATCAAACAAAGACTCAGTTCTAAAAATTTCCTTTATTTTCCTTCGAATTTTATTCCTTTCAACCGCGAGCTTATAGAATTTTTTAGAGATTGATATTTCAATACCAGGCCCTTTTTCATTTTTATAAAAAAGCCTAAAGTGTTTGCTAGTGAACACTTGTTTTTGAGGGTTGTGTTTTTGCCCGATGCTAGACAAATTATGCGCTAAGAACTTTTCTGCCCTTTTTTCTTCTGTTTGATAAAATAGCTCTACCTGCCTTGGTAGACATTCTTGCACGAAAACCATGTTTTCTTTTTCGTTTAAGGTTGCTCGGCTGAAACGTTCTTTTCATAATTAATAGGTAAAAAGTGTTGCGAAATTATAGCTTAATATTTTTTTAAAGCTACAAAAAGAACAAAAAACACAACTATTTTTTATGTACAAGTTATCCACAGAAAATTCTTATATTTATCCTGTAGATATCTTGTGAGTTTTTTAATAGACTATAAAAACTAAAAGGAGATCATATTGGAGCTTTGGAATAAGTGTTCTGAAAAACTTGAAAACACACTTTCTCAAGAAGATTTTAACACATGGATAAGACCGCTTAAGGCAAGTGTTGAAAAAAACACACTAAGCCTTATTGCGCCCAATGATTTTATACTAGATTATATAGAAAAAAATCTATCAACCGAGATTACAAAAATACTAAAAACACAATCGAAAAAGAAAATTAGTTTGGTATTTAAAACACACACAAAAGAAACATTTGTTGATAAATACAAGCCAGAATCTAAGAACACCCAAACCAAACTTGTTGATACATATACGTTTGACAGTTTTGTTGAAGGAAAGTCAAACCATTTGGCTTTGGCCGCTGCTCAACAGGTTGCCAAAAACCCGAAAGGTGACTACAACCCATTATTTATATATGGTGGGGTGGGTTTGGGTAAAACCCATTTAATGCATGCTGTGGGCAACCAGATCTTAAAAAACCAACCAAAAAAAAGAATAGTTTATGTTCATTCTGAGAAGTTCGTTTCTGATATGGTCAAAGCCCTTCAGTTGGGCGCAATGAATGAATTTAAATCTTTTTATAGAAATGCTGATGCATTATTAATTGATGATATTCAATTTTTTGCTGGCAAAGAACAATCTCAAGAAGAATTTTTTCACACATTTAATGCTTTATTAGATAGAAACAATCAGATGATTTTAACTTGTGATAAATACCCAAAAGAAATAGATGGTCTTGAGGAAAGGTTAAAATCAAGGCTGGGTTGGGGGCTTCCAGTTGTAATCGATCCACCAGAGCTAGAAACAAGAGCAGCAGTGTTGTTAAACAAATCAGCCTCCATGGGTGTTTTACTTCCAAATGATTGTGCTATATACATAGCTCAAAGAATAAGATCAAACATTAGGGAGTTAGAGGGGGCATTAAAAAGGGTTGTTGCTAACTCAAGATTTACAAATCAAGATATTGATCTAGCCCTTGTAAAAGATGCATTAAAAGACCTTTTTGTAATTTCGGCAAAAATGGTAAGCATAGAAAATATTCAAAAAACTGTCGCAGAGTATTACAACATCAAACTATCAGACCTTCTTTCTAAAAGAAGAAGCAGGTCTATTACCAGGCCAAGACAAATGGCAATGGCTTTAACAAAAGAGCTCACAAATCACAGCCTCCCAGAAATAGGCGAAGCCTTTAATGGAAGAGATCATACAACGGTTTTGCATGCATGCAAAAAAATTATTGAATTAAGAAAGGAAAGCTCATCCCATGAAGAGGATTATAGAAATCTAAATAGAGCTCTAACAAACTAATGGATTTTTACATATCAAAAGAAGAGGTTGTTAAATCCCTTAATGCCACACTGGGTGTCGTGGAAAAAAGACAAACACTTCCGATTCTTTCTAATGTCTTGCTTGAGGTGGATGAGAGCTCTTTAAAGATCACCGCCACAGACTTGGAAAGTGAAATATCAACAACATCAACCATCTCTAACTTTAAAAGTGGTGGCAAAACAACAGCCCCAGCTAGAAAACTTAATGATTTATGCAGATTGCTGCCTGATTTAACAGAAATTCACCTTTTTTTGGATGGTGATAACCTAAAGATTGAGACAGAATCAGGAAAATATAACATCTCTACTCTACCTAGCGAGGATTTTCCTATTTTTGAGCTTGAGGAAGCAAAATCACAAATTAACATCTCATCAAAGAATTTAAAATCAATAATTTCTAATACATCTTTTGCAATGGGGAACCAAGATTGGAGACATTATCTAAATGGCCTTTATTTGTCGGTTGATGACAAAAGCATTACAGCTGTTGCAACCGATGCTCATAGACTAGCATTAGAATCAGCAACATTAAATGAGGCAATATCAGAAAGTATAGATGGAATAGTTCCTAGAAAATCTATAAATGAAATAGGCAAGCTTGTTGGCGATGAGTCAGAAAATGTTGTCATTAAATTGGGGCAAACATCAATTGCAATTAATATTGCTGGAACAACATTTGTCAGCAAATTAATCGAAGGTAAATTTCCTGACTATGAACAAGTTATTCCTTCTGGTGAAAGTTCATTATTAGTAGTTGATAGAAAAATGTTTTCAGAAAGCTTAAGTAGGGTGAGTGTTTTATCCAGTGAAAAATATAAAGGGGTAAAATTTTTAACAAAAGAAAACTCTCTTAATATTTCTGCAAACAATCCTGAAAAAGAGCAAGGCGAAGAAAATTTAGCTTGTGAATATAAGGGCGAAGAAATCGATATAGCTTTTAATGTTAATTATTTACAGGAAATATTGTCTACAATAAATTCTGACAAAATAGAGATTAGTTTTTTTGGATCAGATAAGAGTTGTTTAATAACAAATCCAACAAACAATGATCTTAAATATGTTGTTATGCCACTATTAATATAAAGTGCCACTAACAGAAATATCCATTAACAATTTTAGGTGTTTTGAGGGAATAGTAATTTCACTCTCTCCAGGAATAAATTTTTTTTATGGAGCAAATGGGTCAGGTAAAACTAGTATATTAGAAGCAGTGTTTATTTTCTCTAGCGGGAAATCATTTAAGAGTTCAAATCTAGCTTCTTTAATAAAACATAATACTAATAATTTTATGCTTAAAGCATATGATGGAAAGAGGGGTTATATTGCTGAAATTAAAAAAGATAAAAATAAATCAATATCCGTAGAACTAAATAACAATAAAATAGTAACAAGTAAACTCATTAAAGAGTTTCCCTGCACCCCAATTCATAATAATACTTTTTCATTTGCAGACGCTTCACCAGATTTCAGAAGAAAGCTACTTGATAGATCAATTTTTATAGCAGAGGAGGAATTTTCAAAAACATGGTTCTCATACCATAGAGCCCTTAAACAAAGAAACCACATGCTAAAAAACAACCGCATATCAGATATTTATGCTTGGAATAATAAATTATCAAAAGATGGCGAAATGCTTTCAAAGTTTAGAAATAACTTTTTTGATAAGACCCTACAAGAATTTAAGATCTTATTAAAAAGATTAGAACCAAATAATATTTTTGATTTTTTTGAATCCATTTCAATTAATTTTTCTCAAGGATGGTCAGAGGAGAACACCCTCATTCAATCTTTAGAAAAAAATGAACAAAAAGATTTACAACGAAAAACAACCACAAAAGGACCACACAAATCTGATATTAAATTTTTGATTAATGAAATAGACGCAAGGCAAATACTCTCAAGGGGCGAACAAAAATTTTTCTCTATTTTATGGTCATGTGCGCAACATGAAGTATTAAAAAAACACTATCAAATAGAAGCAAGTTTAATTATTGATGATATTAGATCAGAGTTAGATGATAGGGTTTTTTCTTTGTTTGTTGAGCTATTAAAACATATAGAAAATCAAATTATCTTTTCCTGTATTGAAGATTGTTTTAGTAGTAAAATAATAGAAAATTTTAAAGAGTTTAAAAAGTTCCACGTGGAACAATTAGGATAAAAAAATGGCAAAAAAATCTAATAAAGCCAAATACGATTCATCCAATATTCAAGTCTTAAAAGGTTTAGAAGCGGTAAAAAAAAGACCGGGTATGTATATAGGAGATACAGATGATGGGTCTGGGTTGCATCATATGGTTTTTGAGGTTCTTGATAACTGTATTGATGAAGCAATGGCAGGACATTGTTCCGACATCAAAGTTATAATTAATAAAGATGGATCAGTCACAGTAACTGATAATGGAAGAGGGATTCCGGTTGACGTTCACAAAAAAGAAGGAGTATCAGCAGCTCAATTAATTATGACCACCCTTCACTCAGGAGGAAAATTCGATGACAATAGCTACAAGGTTTCTGGAGGTCTTCATGGTGTAGGAGTCTCGGTTGTAAATGCCCTTTCAAAAAAATTAACCTTAGAAGTTCATCGTGATGGTGGAGAATATTTTCAGGAGTACAGCGAAGGTAAGCCAAAAGCAAAATTAAAAAAAATAAAAAAGTCAGGTAAGACAGGAACTATAATAACCTTCCATCCATCAAATAAAATTTTTACTTCAACAGAATTTGATATAGAAAAAATTTATAAAAGAATTCAAGAGTTGTCATTTTTAAATGCTGGTGTGTCAATTAATGTTGAAGACAAGAGAACAGGCAAATCTCGTAAATTTAAAAATAATGGAGGACTCTCTAGTTATGTAACTCACCTAAGAGGAAGAAAACAAATTGTTTCTGATATCTTTGAGTGCTCAGCTGAAGAAAATGAAGTTGGTGTTGAGATCGCAATGCAATGGACAGATTCATACTCAGAAAATGTATTATGTTACACCAATAATATACCCCAAAAAGATGGTGGCACCCATTTAGCTGGCTTTAGAGGTAGCCTAACAAGGGTTTTAAAGTCATTTATTAAGAAAGAAAATGCTAAAAAGACACCCACAGACCTTCTAGGAGAAGATGTAAGGGAGGGGCTAACAGCAATAATATCTGTAAAAGTACCAGATCCTAAATTTTCATCACAAACAAAAGAAAAACTTGTTTCATCTGAGGTTGAGGGCGTTGTTAGTACTATTTTTAATAAATATTTCAATGAATTTCTTTTAGAAAACCCAAAAGACGCAATGAGCATCATTTCTAAAGTATCTGAAGCAGCGCTAGCTAGGGAGGCAGCAAGAAAAGCAAGAGAAATGACTAGAAGAAAGGGTGTTCTTGAAATTGCTGGTCTTCCAGGAAAATTAGCAGACTGCCAAGAAAAAGACCCAGCACAGTCAGAAATATACATTGTTGAGGGTGATTCAGCTGGAGGCTCAGCAAAACAAGGCAGAAATAGAAAAAATCAAGCAATTTTACCTCTAAAAGGAAAGATTCTAAATGTTGAAAAAGCGAGAATAGACAAGGTTTTAGGATCTCAAGAGGTAGGAACACTTATTAAAGCACTTGGCTGTGGTATTGGAGAAGAAGATTTTGATATAAATAACTTAAGATATCACAGAATTATAATAATGACAGACGCAGACGTTGATGGTTCTCATATAAGAACCTTGCTATTAACATTTTTCTATAGACAGATGTATGAGATAGTTGATAAAGGCCATATTTATATAGCCCTTCCCCCTTTATATAAAATTACTAAAGGAAAAGAGTTTTTCTATGCTTCTGATGAAAAAGAGAAAGATAAGGCAATAAAATCATTATCAAAATCAGGAACAAGGGGCCTAGAGGTTCAACGCTATAAGGGTTTGGGAGAAATGAACCCTGAACAACTGTGGACTACAACCATGGATCCTCAGAATAGAAGAATGATGCGAGTTGATATTAAAGATGTGCAGGACGCCAATGAATCATTTGAAGTTCTTATGGGTGATGACGTTGAACCAAGAAGAGAGTTTATTGATAAAAATGCATTATCAGTAAAAGAATTAGATATTTAGTTTATCTCATCAAAATTTTTCTTTATCCATTTATAAACATCATTTGTTAAATCTTTGGCATTAGTTCCATACATAGGCTCTCCTATTCTCAGTTTTACCAAACCTTTTGATTTAATAAATTTTCTATTTTTCCAATAAAGCCCAGAATTATGACAAATAGGAACTATTGGAACATTGTTTTTTATAGATAAAAGTCCACAACTATTAGAAAATGACTTTAATCCTTTTTCTGGTCTCGCTCTAGTACCTTCAGGAAATATTATTATTGATCCGCCTTTTTTTAGCCTTCTGGACCCATCATTGATTACTTTCTTCAAGCTAGAAACTTTATTTGACCTATTAATATATATAGGATTCAAACATGCCAGCGCCCAACCGAATATTGGGATATATAGTAACTCTTTTTTTAGAATGCTAAATGATGGTATAACAAGAGTTTGTACAAAAAATGATTCCCAAATTCCTTGATGATTAGAGACTAATATACAAGGCTTTTCTTTAATATTTTCCATTCCTTTGACTTCCCAATCTATGCCACATACGATTTTTAATATAAACAAGATATTAATTACCCAGAATGATGCAACTTTTTGAAGAAACTCTCTAGAAATTAATGGATATAATATAATTATTACAAGTGATGCAAATATAATTAGCGGATAGAATATTAGATTAAATATTATGCTTCTAAATAATTGCAATTTATGACTGTATTTTGCCTTTTAAATATTCTGATAACTCATTAATATCTAATCTAGATTGATTCATTGTATCTCTATCTCTAATAGTTACTGTATTATCTTCTAGTGACTCAAAGTCTACTGTAATACAAACCGGGGTACCAATTTCATCATGTCTTCTGTATCCCTTTCCAATATTACCTGTATTTTCGAGAAAAATTCGTCCTAAGCCAATAATTTGAAGGTCTTCTTTTATTTTTTTGGCTTTACTAACAAGCTCCTCATTGTTCTTCTTAAGGGGAATTACAGCTGCCTTTATTGGGGAAAGATGAGGTTTCAGTTTTAAGACTATTCTAGTTTTACCATCTTCAAGCTTTTCATTTGTATATGCTTCATTTAAAATTGCTAGAAAACCCCTTTCAACTCCAGCAGAAGGCTCAATAACAAAAGGAACAACCCAATCTCCATTGTCATCTTGAACGGCAAGCTTACTATTAGAATCCTTATTAACTGTGACCTTAGATTTTATATTTAGTTCTTTTTGTTTTTTAGAGTGTGATCCTAAGTCAAAATCAGTCCTATTTGCAATACCCTCAAGCTCCTCAACACCGTGTGGAAACTTGTACATTATATCTACTGTTTTCTTTGAGTAGTGTGCAAGCTCGTCTTTGGGTACATCATAAATCTCTATACTTTCTGTGGGTACACCTTGATTATTCCACCATTCTATCCTATTTTGTACCCATAAATTATGAGCTTCTTCATCTTTACCAGGGCTAACAAAATACTCTAATTCCATTTGCTCAAATTCTCTAACTCTAAAAATAAAGTTTCTAGGCGTAATTTCATTTCTAAAAGCTTTTCCAATTTGAGCTATTCCGAAAGGAAGAGAGTTAGAAGTTGAATCTAGGACATTTTTAAAATTCGTGAAGATTTGTTGAGCTGTTTCTGGCCTCAAATAAGCAAAGGTGGATCCATCTTCTATAGGCCCTACATTAGTTTTGAACATTAGATTAAACTGTCTTGGCTCTGTTAAATCTTCTTTTTTACAACTATCAGGTACTTGATCTGCTCTAAATCTTAAATTACAGGATTTACAATCAACCATTGGGTCTGAAAACGTATCCTCATGTCCAGAATACTTTAAAATCAATGGGTTTGTAAGTATGGCCGCATCAATACCTTCAATATTGTCATTTTCATAAATCATAGACTTCCACCAGGAGCTCTTTAAGTTATTTTTTAACTCAACCCCAAGCGGCCCATAATCATAAACTCCTTGTAAACCACCATAAATTTCAGCTGATTGATATATAAAACCCCTTCTTTTGCAAAGAGCTACCAGCTCATCCATATTTTTAGCAGCCAATTATGATTCTCCAGTATAAGTAGACATTTGTCTATTTAAGATTAATTAGTATTTCCCGTTAACTTTTATTTACAACTATTATATTATCTTATGATTATATATCATGCACAACAATAGTTTATGATGAAATCATTATTTTATACATTATCTCTTATCCCAAAACCTTTATTCTCTTACTTTGTTGATATTTATTTATTTTTTAAGATGTACAAATTATCTTCATCATACAAAATAACAAAAATAAATTTAGAGATTGCTTTACCAGACGTTAAAACTAAAGAAATTGAGCTAATGTCTAAGCTCAGTATTCGAGAATCAATAATATCTGGTTATGAGACTATATATACATGGGGCAGAAAAGATTTTGATTCAAATAATCATATATTTAAAATAGAAAATAATTTTTTATTAAATTCTTTATCAAATCAAAAACAGGGCCTTATTGCTGTCGCTTTTCATAACAGAAGTGTTGATATGTTACTTAAGTGGATCAATTCTCAAGTTAAAACTATTAGTTTATACAAGAAAATTAAAATCAAATTGCTTAGTAACTTTGTTAAGAAAGATAGAGAGGCGGAGGGCTCTAAAACTTTTGAAACTTCAATAGGTGGAGTGAGAGAAATGCTTAAGGCTCTTAATGAAAGAAAAGTAGTTGTATTTGCTGCTGACCAGGTACCCAAAAGGGGCCTTGGAGAATATATAAAATTCTTTAACAAAGAGGCTTATACAACAACCCTTGTACAGTCTCTTGCTACTAAAACAGGCTCTCCAGTAATTTATTTTTATATAAAATCCAACCCAAGAAACTTTTTATCAGTTACATTAAAACGATGTAATAACAGTATATATGATGATAGTAAGCACAAACTATTATTAAATCAAGATATAGAAATGATGATAAAAGAAAGGCTCATAGATTACTCTTGGGAATATAAAAGATTTAGAAGAAGTAAAGAAGTAAATGAAAACCCATATATTGATATATAACTATTTCGCCCAGAACATGGGGGTAAGAATCACAAGCAAAGTAAATATCTCTAAACGGCCTAAAAGCATAGCAAAAGCTAGAATACCTTTTGTAAAAGAGCTAATGCTTGAATAGTTTTCTGAAACAACTCCAAGACCAGGACCAAGATTATTCAAACATGCGCCTACTGCTGAGAACGCAGACTCAAAATCCAAGCCAGAGATCAATGTAATTAATAAAAGAATAACAAAAGAAATAACATATATTGAGAAAAAGCCCCAAACAGATGTAGCCACTTGATCGTCAACACTTTTGGTTCCTATTTTTAATGATAATACTGAATTTGGATGGATTATTTTCATAATATTTTTATATGCATGATTTAACATTATTAAAACTCTCCATGACTTAACACCTCCTCCAACAGAGCCAGAACAAGCCCCAATAAAAGCACCTATTAATAATAAAAATGATATTGAAAAAGGCCAATCAGTTGAGTTTGATATTGAAAAACCTGTGGTTGTTAGCATGGAAACACTATGAAACAATATTTCTCTTGATGATGGCGAATTATTTACATTATTAAAAGTTGATAGCAACAATGATATTACTATTATTAGCAATAATATTGAAAAAAAGAATCTTAGCTCTGGGTCATAAATATATTTTAATGGTTTTTTTTTGTATATTGCGAAATAGTGAAGAGTAAAACTAAATGCAGATAGAAGCATGAAAGTTATGCATATTAGTTCTATTGAAAAGCTATTAAAGAATCCAATACTTTCATCATGGGTCGAAAAACCACCTATCGCTACTGTAGACATAGCATGAGATACAGCATCAAACATACTCATACCGTTTATATAATATAAGAGTGCACATACAACAGTAAGGCCAAAATAAATTGACCATAATGCTTGAGCAGTCTCTTTGATTCTAGGGGTTAATCTTTGTTCTCCCATTGCCCCAGGTATCTCAGTTTTATAAATTTGACCACCTCCAATTCCTAACAATGGCATAACTGCTATAGCAAGAACTATTAAGCCCATTCCCCCCATCCATTGTAATAATTGCCTATAAAATAATAATGACTCAGGCAGGGCTTCAATATTTGAGATTGCTGTTGCTCCTGTTGTTGTTATTCCAGACATTGATTCAAATATTGAATCTATTCCTGACATTCCGCTTAGATAAAAAGGAATTGATCCAGCAAGAGACAAAACTATCCAAAAAAGAACAATTATTACAAAGCCATCTTTTTGTGAGAGATTGTTGTCGGCCCCTCTAGTCATAAATGTACCTAGTGAACCGAGCAGGGCAACAAGAATTAAAGTTATAATAAATATTTTTAATGCGCCATCGTTAAAGATAATAGAAACTACTATAGGCAATACATAAGAAAAGCTAAAAAATAAAATTAATATACTAAAAAGATTTAATATTGATTTTAAGTTCATTATTTAGTTTTAAACAAAATCTCAACTTCAGACATAACCTTTTTATCAGATAAGAACATAATTAGATGGTCATTTATAGAAAGATCAACGTCGGAGGTTGGCATTATTAATTGATCATTCCTAATAACTGCCCCGATAGAAACTCCCTCAGGCAAGGGTATATCTTTTATAGGCTTCCCAAATAAATTTGAAGTAAATTCATTTGCATGCACTATACCTTCTATTGCCTCAGCTCCAGTATCCATTTTTAATATTACATCTTGGGCTACATCACTTTCTCTAAGGTCTTGCAGTACAGATGAAACAGTCAGCCTATAAGGCGCTATATAAATATCTATAAAGCCAGGAACCAGCCCTAAGTAAGATGGGTTGTTTAAAATAATCATTGTTTTCTTAGCGCCCATTTTTTTAGCAAGCAGTGAAGACATCAGATTAGTCTCATCATCGTTTGTAAGAGCACAAAAAATATCTATATTTGAAATATTTTCACTCTTAAGAAGGTCTTCATCAGTTGCCGATCCATGTAAAACAATTGTTTTATCTAATTTTTTTGATAAGGCAGAACATTTAGTCTCATTTGATTCAATTAATTTAGTTTTATATGAGCCCTCAATTTCTTTTGCCAATGAAGAACCTATTTTCCCACCGCCTACAATCATTACTCTTGAATAAATATCTTCTGGGTCTCGAAACTCATTAACAATCTCATCAATATTAGAAGCAGAAGAAATAAAGTATATTTCATCATTTTCTTTAATTATTGAATCACCCGAAGGAATAAAGGGTTTTCCCTTTCTATAAATAGATGCTACAAAAGCATCAGTATCTGGCATGTCATCTTTGATACCTTTAAGCTCTCTTCCAACAAGCTTGCCCTTTTTCTTTGCTTTTACATTCACTAGATTAACTTTGCCATCAGCAAAATTTTCAATCTGCTGAGCTCCTGGGTGAAATATAAGCTCTTTAAGGTGTGTCATGACCTCATTTTCAGGACTAATTACAATATCAATGACTTTTTCACCAAAAATCTCTAGATCTTCAGAATAAGACTCTTCAGTTAGCCTACAGATAGTCTTATTAACTTTAAACTTTCTTTTGGCAATTTGGCAGCCAATAATATTTACTTGATCATCTGAAGTTACAGCTATAACCGTTGTTGAATCATCAGCTCCAGCTTTTTTTATTGATATTGGATGTGCTGCATGACCTTCCACAGTCATAATATCTAGATTTTCTTCTAAAGATGATAATGCGCTTTTATCAAGATCTATAACAGATACATCATAACCATTATCAACTAGCTCTCTAGCCAAACTTCCTCCAACACGCCCAGCACCCAAAATTAGTATCTTCATATGGTGTAAATTAAACCTCTTTTTAAATAATTCAAGAGTTAAGTTAAAAATAAATTTTATTTAAAAAACTCTTTATTAGAGTTATAAGCATCCAAGGAAGAGATAGGATTTTTATTTGGAAACTGTAAGTGAGTAATTACTATCACAGAATCACTAGTATTTATGAATAAACCTTTCTTATTAAATTTATAAATTGTGCCAGGTTTATCACCGGTAATTATTTTTGCTTCTTCAATTCCATGTATTTTAATTTTTATATCTTTGTAGATAAAAGAAGTCCCAGGCCAACCATAAAAAGCTCTAAATTTATTAATTATATTTCTTGCTGTGTCATTAAAATCAATGACAGAGTCTGACTTTTTAATCTTCTTACAATAAGTAGCATTCGAATGATCTTGTTCTTTTGCAACTATCTTGCTAGATTTCATCAAATCTAATGTACGAGGTAATTCAATAATGGATTTATTAGTTAATTTTTTTTCAAGTGTTAATTTATTATCTTCTGGATCAATCCTTACATTAAATGATGAGAGTATTTCCCCTGCATCTAAATCTTCTGACATTTTAATAATTGATATACCACTGCTTTCATCTCCATTTAGAAGCGCTGACTGAATTGGAGACGCCCCCCTATATTTTGGTAATATTGAGAAATGTACGTTAATAGATGATACCTTTGGCAATTCAAGTAACCAAGATGGGATAATTTTTCCATATGCTATTACAACCAAAAAATCTATATCCAATGACCCTAGAGTTTTTTTAGTGTTATTTGAGTTTAGGTTTTCTGGCTTAAAAACATCAAAATTATATTTTTTAGCTGCATGAGCAACAGGAGACTCTATAAGATTATTGCCTCTTTTCCCCTTTTTATCTGGCTGGGTTAACACACCTTTGATATTAAAAGGCTTCATATTGGCCAAATAGAGTAGTATCTGAGCAGCGTTATTGGGTGTTCCAGCAAATAAAATATTCATAAAATCTTTTATTATCTTTTATTATCTTTTATATTCTTTTAAAAGTTTGTTTCTAACCCTATCTCTTTTCAGTGCACTTACATAATCAACCATTAGTTTTCCTTCTAAATGGTCAATTTCATGCTGAATACATACTGTTAGAAGGCCTTCAGGCTGATCAACATGCTTATTTCCATCTAAATCCTGCCATCTTAATTCAATTTTATCAGGGCGGGCTATGACCTCATTAAAACCGGGAATAGAAAGACATCCTTCTTCAAACTCATATAGGCTATGATTTTCAAGAGTTTTGTATGTTGGATTTATAAATATTCTGGGATCATCTTTATTTTCTGATAAATCCATAACAATAAGTCTTATATGCTGGTCTACCTGGGTAGCAGCTAGACCTATGCCATTTGCATCATACATTGTCTTTAACATAGAATTTGCTAAATTTTCTAGACTTTTGTCGAATTTTGTAATTTTCTTAGCAACTTTTCTTAATCTTGGGTCTGGAAAGATTAATATTTTTAAATTTTTAGCCATAAACCTTATTTTTTCATTATAATTGCGAGATTATAATCTAGTTAATTATTTAAGAGTACAAAAAATGACAAATCAAGCAATACAAGTAGCAATAATTATGGGATCTGACTCAGATTTACCCATTGTAGAAGCAATTTTCCCAATTTTAGACTCATTTGGAGTTAAATTTACTAAAAACGTTATGTCTGCGCATAGAACACCGCATGATGTTATGGAGTTAATAAAAAACTCAGAAGAAAATGGTTGCAAGGTATTTATTGCAGCTGCAGGCATGGCAGCCCATTTAGCAGGTGCTGTTGCTGCTCATTCTACTAGGCCGGTGATAGGTATTCCCATTGAATCTGGTGGTATGGGTGGTATCGATTCATTATTATCTACTGCAATGATGCCACCAGGAGTTCCAGTTGCAACAGTTGCAGTTGGTAAAAGTGGAGCTAAAAACAGTGCAATATTAGCTGTTCAGATTCTTGCAACAAGTGATGATGATCTTGCTAAAAAACTTATCGAGTATAAACAAAATATGAGATCTGAGGTTTTAGAAAAAGATAAAAAGCTAAACTCATAATTGAAACACAAATCTTTAAATTTAGAGTCATCTGTAGAGTGGCTTAAGGAAGGAAAAATTTTAATACATCCAACTGAATCAGTTTGGGGGCTTGGTTGTGATGCATTCAACCCAAAGGCTGTTAACGATATATTTAAAATAAAAAAGAGAAGTAAAAACAAGAGCTTTATTTTGCTTACAAAGTCCTTAGAATCTGTTGAAAATTACCTCCAAGATATAAATAAAGAAGAAATAAAATACTTACACAAATATTGGCCTGGACCTTACACATTTCTAATTAAATATAATGATAAATTACCAAAACATTTATGGAATGAAACAAATAAAATAGCTATAAGAGTGAGTAATCACTTACCTATAAAGTCATTGTTTAATCGATTCTCAGGTTTTATGGTATCTACATCAGCAAATATATCTGGACAGAAGAACTTACAAAAACCAGAAGAGATTATTAATTTTTTTGAACATGATGGGATGGCATACTATGATGAATTATTGGGCACAAATAAAAGCCCTTCCAGAATAATTGATTTAGAAACTAAAGCTGTTATACGAGCATAAAAATGACTGTTAAATTTGAAAAGCACTTTAAGAATATTCAATCAACTATTTATAATAGTTTTGAAGAATTAGAGACCTCTAATACAGTAAATATATCTAAAGATTCATGGAAAAGACCTGAGGGCGGTGAAGGAAAAACTATTGTGCTGGCTGATGGCAGTTTCTTTGATAATTGTGCAGTAAATTATTCATCAATTTCCGGGAAAGATCTACCTGAAGCAGCTTTAGCTAATTCACTTAATAAAGATACAAAATTTGGTTATCAGGCAATGGGGGTTTCTGTTATTTCACATCCAAAGAATCCACATATACCAACAAGCCATATGAATGTAAGACTTTTCGGAATTTTAGACAAGAAAGGTAAGATGACGGATTGGTGGATTGGAGGAGGATATGACTTAACTCCTTTTATACCATACCAAGATGATATTTTAGCTTGGCATAAATCTGCTAAAAAAAATTTAGATAGCTGGAACACTGGCTTTTATAAAATCTTCTCTGATAATTGTAATAATTACTTTAATATTCCTCATAGGAATGAAAGAAGGGGCGTAGGAGGTATTTTTTTTGATAATTTATCAGAATTTAGTGTTGAAAAAAGTATTGATTTCCTTAAGTCAGTAGCTTTATGTTATTTAGACTCATACTTAAAAATTGTAAATAATAGAAAAATGCAGACATTTACTCAGGATGAAAAAGATTTTCAGCTTTTAAGGAGAGGAAGATATGCTGAATTTAATTTAATTTATGACAGAGGCACAGCATTTGGCCTTCAATCAAATGGAAGAATTGAATCAATATTAGCTTCTCTACCATCAAACGTTAAGTGGTCATATAAAAAGAGTAAAGAATATAAATCCTTAGAAAAAAAATTACTTAAAGTTGTAAACAGAGACTGGAATGTCTAAAAAATTTAAATTAGGTGTAATAGGAAACCCTATAGAACATTCGTTATCTCCATTTATTCATTCTAGGTTTTCTAGAAATGAGAATATTAATGTTGAGTATTTGCCCTACAAGGTAACTGATGTAGATTTTGATTTATTTATAAGAGAATTCTTTTCTGATAAAGACTCTAAAGGTCTGAATGTTACATTGCCACACAAGAAAAAAGCTGCAGAAATTGAGGGAGTCATATCGAGAGAAGCTAAATATATTAATGCAGTAAATACAATTGTTAGTGATGACAAGAAAATATTTTTATATTCAACTGATGGCATAGGGTTCATAAATGATATGGAAAATAAAAACTTTTCTCTTAAGAAAAAAAATATATTAATTATTGGAGCAGGCGCTGCTGCAGAAAGCGTCATATATAGACTGGCAAAGAGCGACGCCAACCACATCACTGTATTAAATAGAACAGAAGAGAAAGCTGATCGCTTAATTAGGAAGTTTTCAAATATGACCTCAATAAATACAGAAAGTAATTCTGAAGTACCATATGACCTTGTTATAAATGGCTCATCCGCAGGATTAACAGGAGAATTTAAACCTATAGAAAATATTTTGATTGACGAATGTACTCATTTTTATGACTTAAATTATTCATTAACCCAGACACCATTTTGTAAGTGGGCAAAAGAAAAATCAGAACATGTTGATGATGGGATTGGGATGTTAGTTTATCAAGCGGCTCACTCATTTGAAAAATGGTTTAAGGTTTTTCCAGAGACTGCCGGCGTGATTAAAGATCTTCATGGAATGAGAGAATGAAAAAATTTGTACAATTCATTGCAGGGGCCATATGTCCAAATTGCAAAAGCAATGACACAATTGCGTTAAATCCAGAAGATGATCAAATATATTGTATAAAATGTGATTTTGTTGAAGACAGGCCAACAGAAAAAGTAGACAAAAAAGCAAAAAAAATAAATGTTGTAAACATTCAAGACTTTAAGAAAAATACTAACAAAAATCGATAGAAATTCACCTTTCAAACATATATCATACATACCAAAAAAAGTGTGTATTTGCTTTGTTGTATTTATAAATATGATTTATAATAGAATATAAGTATATTTTATTATTAATACGCACACTTACTTAGGGTAAATAATGTTTCTTAACTTTTTTAAATATTTAAATAAGAAGATTTTATTTGTTATTTTATTTATAACAGCTCCTCTTATAAATGCAGACTGGTTTGCATTAAATATGACTAGGGGTATCACAGATATAAGCAATGAGGTATTTGAGTTACACATGCTTATTTTCTGGATTTGTGTAGTGATTGGCGTATTAGTATTTGGGGTTATGTTTTACTCAATGTACGCACACACCAGAGAGAAAAATCCTGTACCCGCCACTTTTGATGATAATCATAAGCTTGAGATAGCATGGACAATAATCCCATTTTTAATTTTAATAGCAATGGCTGTTCCAGCATCTAAAACTCTTATTAAAATGTATGATGATACAGCTGGAGATATCAATATCCAGGTAACAGGATATCAATGGAAATGGCAGTACAGATATTTAGAAGATGATGTAAGTTTTTTCTCAAACTTAGCTACAGATTGGGATGAAATTAATAATCTTGTTCCTAAGGGAGAGAATTATCTACAGGAAGTAGATGAAATGGTTGTAATCCCTACTGGAAAAAAAGTTAGATTCTTAATAACTGCAAATGATGTTATTCATTCATGGTGGATGCCAGCTTTTGCTATTAAACAAGATGCCATTCCTGGGTTTGTTAATACAGCATGGACAAAAGTTGATGTGCCAGGCATATATAGAGGTAAATGCACAGAGCTTTGTGGGAAGAATCATGGCTTTATGCCTATTGTTGTAAAGGTTGTTGAGCAAAATGAATATGAGGAATGGGTAGGAATTAAAAAAGAAGAAGCTCAAAAATTAGCTGAACTTACTACTAAAGAATGGACTGCAGAAGAATTGGTCTCAAGAGGGCAAAGTGTTTATGAAGTAAATTGTGTTGCTTGCCATCAAACAAATGGACAAGGTATTGCAGGCATCTTTCCTGCTTTAGTAGGAAGCGATATAGTCCTGAATAATAAAGAAAGAAATATAGAAATCTTAATGGAAGGAGTTCAAGGGGCAGCCATGAATTCATTTAGTTATCTATCTGAGGTTGAGATAGCATCAGTAATAACATACACAAGACAATCATGGGGCAATGATGAAAAAGGAGATGGAGAGGTAGTTGTTCCAAAAGATATTGTAGATTATAAAGAACCGAAAATATAATATAGGAAATTATTATGAGCGCAGTTATAGAAAACCATCACGACGACCATCATCATGGACCAGCTAAAGGTATAACCAGATGGTTATATACAACCAATCATAAGGATATAGGAACTTTATACTTATGGTTTAGTTTTGCAATGTTCTTAATTGGTGGAGCCATGGCAATGGTTATAAGGGCTGAATTATTTTCACCAGGAATGCAAATTGTAGAACCAGAATTCTACAATCAAATGATTACTCTACATGGCCTAATAATGATCTTTGGTGGAGTTATGCCCGCTTTTGTTGGCCTAGCCAACTGGCTTGTTCCAATGATGATTGGTGCGCCTGATATGGCTCTTCCAAGAATGAATAATTTAAGTTTTTGGATACTCCCTTTTGCCTTCTTTATTTTATTATCATCTTTATTTATGGAAGGAGGCGCTCCTAATTTTGGCTGGACTTTTTATGCACCACTTTCAACAACTTACGCACCACCAAGTGTTACGTTTTTTATTTTTTCAGTTCATATCATGGGGGCTTCATCGATAATGGGATCAATAAACGTTGTTGTAACTATAATGAACATGAGAGCTCCTGGAGTTGGTCTTATGAAGATGCCGCTCTTTGTTTGGTCATGGCTAATTACTGCTTATTTATTAATTGCTGTTATGCCAGTTTTAGCTGGAGCAGTAACAATGATGTTAATGGATATTCATTTTGGAACTAGCTTTTTTAACGCAGCTGGCGGAGGAGATCCAGTTCTTTTTCAACATATATTTTGGTTCTTTGGACATCCTGAAGTTTATATAATGATCTTGCCAGCATTTGGGATAGTTTCTCATATAATTGAAACCTTTTCTCGTAAGCCTTTATTTGGATATGCTTCAATGGTTTGGGCAATGTTATCAATTGCAATATTATCTTTTGTAGTATGGGCGCACCATATGTTTACAGTTGGCATGCCATTGGCAGCTGAGATTTTCTTTATGTGGGCAACAATGCTGATAGCAGTTCCAACTGGAGTAAAAGTTTTTAATTGGGTTGCGACAATGTTTAGAGGCTCTATAACATTTGAAACTCCTATGTTATTTGCATGCGCCTTTGTTGTGCTTTTTACAATTGGAGGATTATCTGGCTTGATGCTTGCAATTGTTCCTGCAGATTTTCAATACCATGACACATATTTCGTAGTTGCGCACTTTCATTATGTTTTAGTTCCGGGGGCTATATTCTCTATAATGGCCGCAGTTTATTTTTGGATACCTAAATGGTCTGGAAATATGTATGACGAAAGATTAGGCAAATTACATTTTTGGCTTTCTTTTATTGGAGTTAATGTAACATTCTTCCCGCAACACTTTATTGGTCTTGCAGGAATGCCTAGAAGATATCCGGACTATGCCCTGCAATTTGCAGATTGGAATATGGTCTCTAGTGTTGGAGCATTTTTATTTGGCTTTTCCCAGCTTTTATTTTTATTTATAGTAGTTAAAACTGTAATGGGTGGTAAAAAAGCCACTGATCAAGTTTGGGAAGGAGCAAAGGGGCTTGAATGGACTGTTGCTTCCCCTGCGCCTTATCACACTTTCTCTACACCACCAAAAGTTGACTAATGAATAAGGAAGCAAAGAAAACATTAACAAGATTAGTTGTTGCTGTGCCGCTAATGTTTGCTTTTGGCTTTGCTTTGGTACCGCTTTATAACGTCTTTTGTGAAGTAACTGGCATCAATGGAAAGATTTTTCAATCTGAACATAATGATAAATTTATTTCTGAGGAAGGCAGGCCTATAGCTCTACAATTTATTTCAACAAATAATGAAAATATGCCTTGGGTATTTAAACCCTCTGAGCAAGTGATGGAAATCCAAACTGGTAAATACCATTCAGCAACTTTTTATGTCAAAAATACAACTAACAAGAAAATGACTGCCCAGGCGGTTCCAAGTGTAGCCCCCTCTAACGCGGCAGAACATTTAAAGAAATTAGAATGCTTTTGTTTTGAGCAACAAGAATTAATGCCAGGCGAAGAGGCAATTCTTCCTATTAGACTTCTTGTATCAAATGAGTTACCAAAAAATATAAAGAATATAATTTTGTCTTATACGATTTTTGATATAACAGATTATAACGATGAAGCCTTAGCTCATCATCAAATGGATATGGAGTAATATAATATTATGAGTGGCGGAAGTTATTACGTACCAGATCAAAGCAGATTTCCTATTTTCATGGCTTTTTCTTTATTCCTTCTTGTTATGGGCGCATCAAGCACGATTAATAATCTAGACGATCCTACAAATAATTCTGTGTATATATTGTATACAGGATTTGGATGTTTATTTTTAACAATGTTTTTTTGGTTCAGACAAGTAATTAAAGAGCATCTTGCAGGATTAGACTCTAATCAATTAAAACAGTCTTATGTATTTGGCATGGCATGGTTTATTTTCTCTGAGGTAATGTTTTTTGCTGCATTTTTTGGCGCTTTATTTTATGTTAGAACTTTTGCGGTTCCATGGTTGGCTGGAGAGGGAGCAAAAGGTGGTGCAATTGAAGCAATTGAGTTATGGCAGGGCTTTGAGTCAACTTGGCCTGTTATGTCTACACCTGACCAGGGGAATGAGTTTGTCTTAGCAGATAAAAGCATGGCTTGGCCAGGCTGGGACCATGCTCTTGAATGGCTGCCACTTTGGAATACGATTGTTTTACTTAGCTCAAGTGTAACTGTGCATATTGCGCATTTAGGTTTAAAAAATGGAAATAGAAGAAAATTTAATATTTTTCTCGGAATCACTGTTACTTTAGCTCTTATATTTGTTGGGCTCCAAGCTGCAGAATATTATGAGGCTTATGCTCATTACGGATTAACATTAAATTCTGGAATATACGGCTCAACATTTTTTATGTTAACTGGCTTCCATGGATTCCACGTTATGATGGGTGGATTTATGCTAGCAGTTATGTTGGCTAGGTCAGTCTTTGCAGGTCATTTTGAAGACCATGATCATTTTGGTTTTGAGGCTGCCTCATGGTATTGGCATTTTGTTGATGTTGTTTGGGTAATGTTATTTTTATTTGTTTATATACTTTAATTAAGAATCATCCCAAGGCACATTGTTTCCTAGTTCACCAGTATAGAGACCAATAGTTACTAATATGACCAATAGAGCTGCAAAGAAGACCCTAAGGCCAAGTAAATATACAGTTCTTTTTCTTCCTGTATCTCCTTTATCGATAAACAGAAAAAAAAGACCTCCAGCAAGAGAAAGAAGTAAAAGCGGTAAGACGATATAAATTAGAGTTGTAATCATAATAAAATTTTAAAGCATATATACTTTAATAGATATGGTAAAAAATAAATTTAATCCCGGAATAAGAATAACAATATTTTTTGTTTTTTTTGCTATTTTATTCTTCTCTCTTGGCCTTTGGCAGATCGAAAGAGGCCAGGCAAAAACTATTATATTGGCTGAGTTTGAAGATAATTTAAGTAAGACTCCTGTATACCTCAATCAGGAATCAAAAAAGTGGGACAGGGTTTATTTAAAAGGTAAATGGGATAATTCAAAACAGATATTAGTAGACAACGTTATTAATAGAGGTGTTGTTGGATACAAGGTTTTAACGCCGTTAAGAATTATAGAAACAAATCAATTGATTCTTGTTGATAGAGGATGGGTTAAGCAAAATAAATATAGAGAAATCCTTCCTAACATTGAATTAGTAGAGGCCGATGAGATCGTTAGCGGGATTCTTGAATACCCAGAACTAGGGCTTGTTTTATCAGAAGATTTAGTTTCAAAAGAGTGGCCTAAGATTTCACAAACGAAGAACCTTGAAGTTATCTCAAAGGAATATGATGAATTTATTTACCCCATGATTTTATTAGCTGACCCCATTCTTAAAAACAGCTTAGAATATATTAAAATTACTCCTACAAATATGACGCCAACAAAACATTATGGATACTCTGCACAATGGTTTTTAATGTTTTTAGTCTTATGTTTAATGTACCTTTGGTATGGATTTAAAAAAAATGAGAAATAAGTTTTTTTTAGCAGCAATATTATTAACTCCAATATTGGTAGTATCACTCTCATCTCTTTACTTTGTTATGGGCAACTCTCCAGAGGGCACCAAGAACAATGGAGTCTTCTTTAAAAGCTATTTTGAATTTAATCAATTTAAAAACGAAAAAGGCAACCCAGATCTTATAAATTTTGATGATGGTAAATGGGTTCTGTCTGTATATGTTACAAATATAGAGGCAAGCAAAGAATCTATATATTTAATGAGACAATTAAATGTTGCACTTAATAGAGACATAAATAAATTAAAACGAGTGATATTTTATTCTAATAGTCTTCTTGAAAGAGATTTGCTGGATATTAAATCTCAATATCCAAGAGTTGAACTTGTTGAAGATAAGAATGGTGTTTTATTAAATGTTTTACAGAAAAACTCTAAGTTAAATTTTAATATTGATAATCCTATTTTTATAATCGACCCATATGGAAGAGCGGTAATGTATTTTAACCCGGGCACCGATCCAAAATTAATTTTAAAAGATTTAAAGGTACTAATTTAATGAATCAAATTACAAAATTATCTTTTATTGGAATATGTATGGCTTTTGTTGTAATTGCATTAGGTGCATGGACTAGATTAGTTGATGCGGGCCTTGGTTGCCCAGACTGGCCAGGCTGCTATGGGTTTATAGTCTTTCCAACCAATGAGGCTGAAATTGCTCTAGCAGAAAGCAGGTATCCAATGTTTCCATATGATATCAATAAAGCAATTCCAGAGGTTGTTCATAGATATTTTGCTGCCGCTTTAGGCTTGGTTGCAATATTTTTAGTTTACCTTTCTTTTAAAAATACAAAAGACAGGTCAATTAGGGGCTGGTCAATATTTCTTTTATTTTTTATATGCTGCCAAGGCTTATTTGGTTATTTGACAGTAAGCTTAAAATTATTACCAATAATAGTTACAACACATCTATTTGGAGGATTTGCAACATTAACTTTATTTTATTTTCTTTATTTAAAATCTCGTAATTTTGAAATCTTCAATCAAATTAATATTTCAAACTTAAAGGTAATCGCTGGTATAGCTTTTTTAGTATTAATATTGCAGATTTTTCTTGGAGTATGGACTAGCACCAACTATGCATCATTAGCATGTGCCGACTTTCCTACCTGTCAGGGGAGCTATTTACCAGAAATGGACTTTAAGAGCGGATTTAATTTAAATCAAGAAGTTGGCCCAAATTATCTATATGGTTTACTTGATAATCCCGCTAGAGTAGCGATTCATTATTCCCATAGAGTAACAGCAATATTAGTAACAATATTGTTTTTAATATTGATGTCTAGGTTATGGTTTTCCAATGCAGCTCCATTAGCATCAACTCTCGGCATTCTATTGTTAACGCAAATAACATTAGGAATAATTAATGTTGTGTATGTTTTGCCTTTATATGTGGCTATTGCGCATAACTTAGTGGCAGCATGCTTATTGCTTGCATTATTTACAATAAACTATCTTGCTTGGAAAAAATGACACTGCTGAAGAGCTATTATCAATTATGTAAACCCAATGTTGTTTATATGATGTTGATCTGTGCATTTGTAGGAATGCTCTTAGCAGAAGAAACAGTAAGATCTTTTGGTTATTTGTTTGTTGCTTTAAGTGGTATAGCATTATGCTCAGCCTCTGCCGCTGCAATTAATCAGGTGATCGATAGAAATACTGATGCCTCGATGACAAGAACTGATCAAAGACCACTTCCTAAAGGAGAGTTATCTGCAACCCATGCCTCAGTATTTGCTTTTGTTATTGGAGTGATAGGAGCCTTGATTTTATATTTTTATGTAAACACTTTGACAATGATACTTACTATCGCATCTTTAATAGGCTATGCATTTATTTATACAATATATTTAAAAAGAGCCACTCCTCAAAATATTGTCATAGGCGGATTAGCTGGTGCAGCGCCACCTCTATTGGGATGGGCATCTATTACCAATACTATTGATCCATATGCTTTATTGTTGGTCTTAATAATTTTTGTTTGGACACCACCTCATTTTTGGGCATTAGCAATTTACCGTAAGGATGAATATGCCAAAGAATCTATTCCCATGCTTCCAGTCACTCATGGAATTGTATTTACAAAATTACAAATAGTCCTTTATACAATTATTCTATTCATAGTTAGTCTCTTACCATATGTGGTGCTTATGTCAGGACCGATATATCTTTATTCTGCATTAATACTTAGCAGTATATTTTTATACTCTTCGGTTAAACTTTATTTCAGTAGCGATGATGAAGATGCTATGAAAACTTTTCAATTTTCTATTTATTACATCTTTTTAATCTTTTTAGCATTATTGGTGGACCACTTTATAATATTGAGTTAATGACTATAAAAACAAATATATTGTTGATTGTGATTTTCATGATCACTGTTGTAGGACTGTTCATAAATAAATTAACAACCCCACGAATCTTAAGTGCAAACGAACTTTTAGCGAACGGGCTTTATTTATTTGAAAACCCTAAACAAATATCTGACTTTAGTTTTTATTCAGCAAATAAGACCGAATTTACAAAATCTGATCTTATTGGGAAATGGACTTTGATGTACTTTGGATTCACCAGATGCCCAGACGAATGCCCAACAACTATGTATCAGATGTCTAAATTAATAAAAGTATTAAGAGAAAAAGAATTTCCTTTAGAAGACAAACAATGGGTGTTGGTTTCGATCGATCCTGAAAGAGATACCCCAGAGGTTGTTGATAAATATGCAAAGGGTTTTGATAAGGATTTTATGGGAGTTGAAAATATAAGACCAATGCTTTTAAGTCTAGCTACTCAACTATCTGTAAATAATGTAATGCCAAATGATGACTTAACAGATCATTCTCACTTAGATAATCATGTAAACAATATTATTCTTTTAAATCCAGCAGGGGAGTTCGCAGGAATCTTTAGACCGCCATTTGATGTCTCTAGACTTTCATTGACTTATCAGTCTGTGGTAAGTCAGCAATAGATTACATAGTTATTATTACTTTGCCTTTAGCTTTTCTATCTTTTAAATGAGCTATAGCTTTTGCCCCATCATCGAGAGAGAAAGAATCAGAAACCTCTGGGTTTATTTTACTTTCAGAATGTAATTTAAATAGTTCTTCAAAATTTTTCTTATTTTCTTCTGGATTCATTCCTACCCAAGCGCCCCAAAAAACACCCACTATTTTCATGCCTTTCAATAAGGCAAGATTAATAGGTATTTTAGGTATTTCGCCTGCGGCAAAACCAATTACTAAATATCTACCATCCCATGCTGTTGCTCTAATACATGGTTCAGAATATGAGTTACCAACTGGGTCATACACAACATTAGCGCCCACACCCCCAGTTAATTCTTTTATTTTTCCAGATAATTCTTTTTGTTGATCTCTATCAAGTTTCCCGGTTGGATAAACAAACCCTTCATTAGCACCATGCTGTTTACATAAATTAACTTTTTCTTCAGTTGAAGCTGCAGCTATAACTTTAGCTCCCATTGCTTTTCCTAATTCAACCGTGGCCAGACCTACTCCGCCAGCTGCACCAAGAACAAGTAATGTTTCACCTTCTTTCAGTTCTGCTCTTTGTTTTAAGGCATACAAAGAGGTTCCATATGTCATTGGAAGGGCAGCCGCTGTTTCAAAACTCATAGAATCAGGAATTTTCATTACAGAGTTTTGATGGGCAACAATTTTTTCAGCAAAAGCACCTAATCCAGTCATTGCAAAGACTCTATCGCCAACGGCAATGTCTTCTACTCCTTCTCCAACGGCTGAAACAGTTCCTGCAGATTCACCTCCAGGCGAAAATGGCAATTCAGGTTGAAACTGATATAAACCTTGAATCATTAATACATCTGGGAAGTTAACACTTGCTGCCTTATTTTCAATTAAGACATGCTCTGGTTGTATTTCTGGATCTGGCACTTCATTAATTTGTAATTTATCAGGAGGACCAAGTTCAACACACTGTAAAGCTTTCATAATATTTTCCTATATATCTAAATTGTAATTTCCAACATATTCATCCATCTCTTCTTTTGAATTTATTGGAATTTTATTTAATTCGTTTAATGATAACTCCGCTTCTTTTTTTATACTATTAATATTTGTACTTGTATCTGATTTTAAGGTTTCTAGATTAATTTTTGCTTTCTCAAGTCCTTTTTGGTGATGAGTCTGATTTGTAACCTCTCCTTTTAGACAGTTCTTTACATAGTTAATCGAATCTAAAAATCCTTCACTTTCATTAAAGAAATTTGCCACCTCTTTTAATTCTTTAAATATTTTCTCTTTTGCAGCACTGATGTTTATTTTCCCCCCATCAATAAACACTTCTGTATTTTCATTCCTTCCACCATATATAGTTGCTTGATCATTTTTATCTATAAGATCTTTTTCTTCAGATGAAATTTTAGGACTGTCTTTAATAAGGCAGTATATAAGAACAAGATCAAGAAACCTCATATGGTGTTTTGAGATACCTGTAATGTCATGAGGTGATAAATCGATCCCTCTTATTTCTAAATATTCTATACCAAAATTTTTTAACAATTCATATGGCCTCATATTATTAGATGCTGATCTTTTAGGCCTTATAGAGTCATAGTACTCATTTTCAATTTGAATAATGCCTGAAGAAATTTGCTGATAATTTTCTTCTGCATCTCTTAAACCTCTATCTTCAAATTCTGGATATGGAATGGTAATAGCATCTTTAATCTTTTTAAGAAAACTCTCTAATGAGTTGTATTTAATATCAAGATTACGCTGTGCTTTACTTTGATAGCCTATCTCACTCATCCTTAAAGAAGTTGCATCTTTAAGATACATATCTTCATTATTTAATTTTTCAAGATTGTGTTTTCTTCCATTTATAAATGATTTATCCACAATATTTGTTTGCCCAAACTCAGACAATATAAACCAAAAAATTCTTTTGAAATTTCTTACAAGACCAAGATACGCTTTATTTATATTTTCTTGATCATTCGATTGAGTAAAGATAGATAAAGACTCTGGTTTTATCGAAAAATTATAGTGCATTCCAGAAACACATTGCATCGTAGGCCCATATCTAACTTTTAAACCTCTTCTATAGACATGTTTAAGTAAACCAATATTACTTTGGTGATAATAACCAAGATTTATATCTGATTCATTTTCTATTTTCGGCGGCATAGAGAAAGGCCAAAGCATTTCATCATCTTCGATATTTTGAGCTACAAAAACATGAAGTGAATAAAGAAAATTGTAAAGACTGTCTATATTTTCAAAAACTGGAGTAACTAGTTCTAACTGAGCTTCAGCAAAATCTGTGGTAATAAATTTATTTGTAAGCGCGGAACCAAGTGATTCTGGATGAGGGCTTTTAGAAATATAACCATCTGAATCTACTCTAAAGAATTCTTTCTCTATCCCTCTCCTTATTACTAATGTATTAAAAAACCCATCATTTTTTAATTTGGTTAGTTTATTTGTTAATGATTCATTAGTCATCAAATCCTGGACCGGCTGACACTATTTCAGGTTGTACATTATATTTTTTAAAGTTCTCTTGGAATTGCGAGACTAAATCTTTTAATTGTTTTTGATATTCTTCTTTATCATTCCAGTTATTAATTGGATTTAATAATTTTGAATCAACCCCACGAACTAACAAAGGTACTTCTAGGTTCAGACCAGGTATGTTCTCTGTTTCTACTTCATGCAGCTCTCCATCTTGAATCGCATTTACTATTCTTCTTGTCACAGGAATATCAAATCTAGAACCAACCCCATAAGGTCCTCCTGTCCAACCAGTATTTACAAGGAACACCTTAGAACCAAACTCTTCAATACGCTTAATAAGAAGATCGGCATATACATTTGCCGGTCTTGGAAAAAATGGGGCTCCAAAGCATGTAGAGAACGTTGATTGAATAGGGGCTCCAGCCCCTCTTTCAGTAGAGCCAAGTTTTGCAGTATAACCACTTAAAAAGTGATAAGCTGCACTTTTTCTAGATAAGATTGATACTGGCGGCATCACTCCAGTTAAATCACAAGTTAAGAAAATAATAGTTTTTGGTTCACCGGCAGCATTTTCTTTAATAGCATTTTCGATATGCGATCTAGGGTAACAACATCTTCCATTCTCAGAAATAGAAATATTAGAGTAATCTGGTTCGTTGTTATCATTTAGATATACATTCTCAATTACACTTCCATGTTTAATAGCTTTATAAATTACTGGTTCGTTTTCTTCTGATAAATTTACTGTCTTTGCATAACATCCGCCTTCAAAATTAAAAACAGAACCTTTGCTCCAGCCATGCTCGTCATCTCCTATAAGAGAACATTTAGTATCAGCTGAGAGTGTTGTTTTGCCTGTTCCAGATAATCCGAAAAATAAAGTTACATTATTATTTTTATTTATATTTGCTGAGCAATGCATAGGCAAAACATCTTTGTCAGTTAGTAAGAAATTTTGAACTGAGAACATAGATTTTTTTAATTCACCTGCATATTTCATGCCTGCAATTATTACCTTTCTCTCAGAAAAATTAATAACGATGCAACTCTCTGAATTCGTGCCATCTTCTTCAGGAACACATTCAAAGTTTGCTGCACTCAGTATCTCCCATTTTATTTTATTAAGAGGATTAAAATCATCAGTACATATGAAAATTAATCTAGCGAACAATGAATGCCATGCTGTTTCAGTAGTAACTTTGACTGGTAAATAATGTTCTGGATGTGCGCCTACATGGACATCTGAAGTATAACTATTCCCTTTAGATAAATAAGATTCAACCTTATCCCAAAGACTATTGAATCTTTCTCTATCAAAAGGTTTATTTATTTCACCCCATTCAATTAAATCTTCCGTATGTGCCTCTTTTACTATAAATCTATCGTTTGGGCTTCTTGACGACCTTTCTCCAGTATTCGTAGAAAATGCACCATTACTTGCAATAATACCTTCTTTATTTGCAACAGCGGCATCAATTAGTTGTTCAGTGCTCAAATTGAGAGGTTCTTGTGTTTGAGTATTCATATTTAACTAACAAATATTATAGGTACTTGGGGGAGATAATTATATATGTAGAGGAAATAATTATGTACCTATAATATTAGCCTTGTTAGCAATTAATTAAATTAACATGTAGTGTAGTAAAATTTATTTGCTAAAAAAAGTCAATATTTAAACAAAATGCTTATTTTATAACGATTAAAAGCTATTATTTTTGTAGTTTTGCTACAAATTTATAGCTTTTTAGCTATTTTTTAATTTAAATATAGTGCAAATTAGAAACACTAAAAAGAATATAAGACCCCATTCTGCAAAATTAAATACAAACCTCCACCCATCTTCTGCACAACTAGGTCCGCCTGCAAGAGTTTTCTTTATAGCCTCTATAATTCCAAAGTATTCAACTTGAGTATTAAAAGGCATTCCGCAGCCAGAAAGTTGAGAAATATCCTCAATCGACATGTTTTGGATATAAATTTGTCTAGTTGTTACCAAGAGACCGATAAGAGATGAAATCATTATTAGCAATTGGCCAATAATAGGTTTCTTCAAAAGAATTCCAATAATTGCAGATAAAGCAATTAAACCAAAAACATACCTTGTTAATATACACATTGGGCATGCTTGCAGATAAAGAAACTTATCCATGACAACTGCTATCAAAATAATCATTATTGCTGAAATAGCTACAGCTAACTCAAAGTACATTTGATATATATGCTTAATAAATTCTGAAATATTTTTATACATTTTTATCTAATTTTTTCCATTATAGAAAAACAAGGGTCATAATACATTATATAAAAGTGAAACATGAAAGATAGAATTTTTGTAATAGATGGATCCTCATATCTTTATAGAGCCTTCCATGCAATGCCTCCTTTAAGTACCTCCTCAGGTAAGCCAACCGGCGCTGTTAAAGGTGTTACAAACATGCTTATTAATTTAAAAAAAGAAAGTGAAGGTTCGCCAATAATTGTTGTATTTGATGCGAAAGGCAAAACTTTTAGAAATGATATTTATAAAGAATACAAAGCAAACCGACCGCCAATGCCTGACGAACTTAGAGAGCAACTTGAACCAGTCAAATCAATATGTAGAGCAATAGGATTTCCATTAATAGAAATTAGTGGAGTAGAGGCTGATGATGTTATTGCAACTATTGCACGCATGGCAAAAGATGCTAAATATAAATGTGTTATCTCTTCTTTAGATAAAGATCTTATGCAGTTAGTTGAAGATCCTGATACAACTATGATGAATACAATGAAGCATATTATTTTTAATGAAGAAAAAGTATTTGAAAAATTTGGAGTGAAGCCTAATCAAGTCAGAGACATGCTTGCTCTTACTGGAGATTCTTCAGATAACATCCCAGGTGTTCCTAAGGTTGGCCAAAAAACTGCTGCAAAGTGGTTGAATGAATATGGTGATCTAGAAGGGATCAAAAAAAATGCAGAATCAATAACAGGAGTTGTTGGTGAAAATCTAAGAAATTGTTTAAATGATCTCGATAGAAATGTTGAATTAGTATCATTAAAAGAAGATGTAGATCTAAATATTGATTTCACAGATTTATTAAAACTTTCACCTAATGATGAAGAGTTAGAGAAAATTTTTACAGAATTAGAATTTAAAGCACTTGATAAAAGCAAACAAGAGGAAGCACCCAAGAAGGATTCTAAATACAAAACAATATTAAGCGAAAAGGATTTAAAAAAGTGGATTAATAAAATTAATAAATCAAAAGTATTTGCTCTTGATACCGAAACTGATTCAGTAAATACAGTTTCAGCAAATTTAATTGGGATTTCTATTTCAGTTTCTGAGAATGAGGGGTGTTATATCCCAATAGGACATTCTTATGATGGATGTCCGGAACAATTAAAAATGGACCATGTAGTAAAAACATTTGGTCCAGCAATAGAACAAAATCAAAAAAAGATAGTAGGACAGAATCTCAAATTTGATATCCCAATACTTTCTAGACATGGAATTAATATCACAGAATTTTGTGCTGACACAATGTTAATGTCTTATGTCTTAAACAGCACGGCCACTCGCCATGGAATGGATAGGCTCGCGGATTATTATTTAAATTACACTACAACAAAATATTCAGATGTTACCGGAACAGCATCAAAACAAATTAGTTTTTCTGAAGTAAAACTAGAAGTTGCAACTGACTATGCATCTGAAGATGCTGATATAACTCTAAGATTGTATAACGTACTAGCGCCGATGCTAAAAGACAAACCAACTCAAGAAAAGTTACTTCATGATATTGAATACCCTTTAGTTAATGTTCTTGCGAGGGTGGAACAAAACGGAGCAAAAATAGATAAGAACAAATTATCAAAGCATTCTAAAGAGTTAAGTAAGAAAATTAATGAGCTTTCATCTCAAGCTTTTAAAATCGCTGGTGAAGAATTTAATTTAGATTCACCAAAACAATTGCTTGAAATACTTTATGAGAAACAAGGGTTACCAGTTCTAAAGAAAACACCAAAAGGACAACCTTCAACTAATGAAGATACTTTACAACGACTTTCTGAAGAATATGAGTTGCCAAAAATTATCTTGCAATACAGGACATTGGCAAAACTAAAATCGACTTATACTGACAGCCTAATAAATATAGAGAATCCTAAAACTGAGAGAATTCATACCTCCTACCAGCAAGCAGTGACCTCTACTGGAAGATTGTCATCTACGGAACCTAATTTACAAAATATTCCAATTAAAACAGCTGAAGGAAGAAGAATTAGAGAGGCTTTTGTCCCAGAAAAAGGCAATGTTTTAATTTCAGCCGATTATTCTCAAATTGAATTAAGAATAATGGCTCACTTATCGAAAGATAAAAATTTAACCCATGCATTTAATAATGATATAGATGTTCATTCATCAACAGCAGCTGAAGTTTTTGGTATTTCAATAGACGATGTAACTCAAGACCAAAGAAGGAGTGCCAAAGCAATTAACTTTGGGCTGATGTATGGTATGTCTGCTTTTGGCCTAACAAGACAACTAGGTATCTCAAGGGGAGAAGCTCAAGAATATTTGGACACCTATTTTGCTAGATATACAGGCGTTAGGGATTATATGGATAACATAAAAGCCCAAGCAAAAGAAGATAAATATGTAGAAACAATTATGGGAAGAAGGCTTTATTTAAAAGAAATTAATGCAGCCAATGCAAGATTAAGACAAGGGGCAGAAAGAGCTGCTATTAATGCACCACTTCAAGGATCAGCAGCAGATATTATTAAAAAAGCTATGTTAGATATTGATAATCTTATTATAAATAAAATGTCTGATGTGAAAATGATTATGCAAGTTCATGATGAATTAGTATTCGAGTGTCCAAAAAATAATGCTGATACTGTCATGGAGAAAATGAAAGACACTATGGAGCAAACAGTAAAGCTTAATATTCCTTTAATAGCTGAAGCCGCTATTGGATTAAATTGGAATGAAGCTCACTAACTTGATCTTTCTAGTGGAATATATTTTCTTTCTTCAGGTAAAAGAATTTTAATACCATGCTCTTCTCTCAAATCTGAAATTTTCATACAGAGATACTCTTCTGGCATTTTAAAAGGCCATTTCTTATTCATTTTAAAAGTCCTAAAAATTACCTTTCTTTTTATTCCTCCAAGTTTCCAGAAAACCTTCAGAAAGCCTCTGATGCCAAACTCTTTGTGTAGGTCTTTATATAGTTGCTGTATTTCAGGAAGTTTCTGATACTTAAGTATATATTTCCATTGAAATTTACTCCCCCAAAGAACCCAAGTATCAAGAATAGACTCTTGCTCTATAGAGGTATCAAGCCCAAAAATAACATGTGTACAATCATGATCTCTTAAAAGAGTTCCAGACTCCTTATTGTCTGCCATGATTTCAGTTGTTTCAGGAAAATTTTTGTAGTAACAATCTAAACCCTCTTGAAGTGTTAAATCACAATCTTGTTTTTGATACTCGTACATTACTTAACAAAGTTTAGTATTTTTTTAGAGAGGCTGTCAAAACCATCTTTATCTTTTGAAGACACTGCAATAGGAGTTGATTCAGGAATTTTTCCTTTAACGAAAGATATAGCTTTAGCGATATTATTGTTTGACAGTTTGTCGCTTTTTGTAAGTGCTGGGATGAAAGGGACATTAAAATTTCTACATAAGTGGATCATTTCCCAATCACTTTCTTTAAGAGGATGACGGATATCCATAAATATAACTACAGCAGTTAAAGCTCTTCGTTTCTGAAAATATTCACCTAGTAGAGGGCTCCAGTCTTTCTTTTTTGCCTTACTGGATTTTGCAAAACCATATCCAGGAAGGTCTAACAGCATAAGATCTTCATTTACTTTAAAAAAGTTAATTTCTGTTGTTCTGCCGGGAGTTTTACTTATTCTTGCTAGTTTTGGATTATCAGTTAGTACATTAAGTGCGCTAGATTTTCCAGCATTAGACCTGCCTGCAAGCAGAATTTCGCTTCCAGCATCATCTGGTAGATTTTTATAGTTTGTTACACCAAAAACAAACTCAGTTTTTTTAAAAAGGTTTTTCATTTAATCGTTTATATCATATCAACCTATGTTTATAATACACACCAACAAGACACACATTTTAGTTTTCAATGAAGTATTCTTTATTATTTTTTGCACTACTAGGCCTTTCAGTTGGTTTGGGTGCAGCTGATGATAAATCCAAAGGAATACAAATGCCAGAAACTTTCATATCAGGCGATCCTGATAAAGGGTCTGCGTTAGTTGAATCTTGTGTTGCTTGTCATGGTGTTGATGGAAATAGTATTAGTACAGATTGGCCCAAGCTTGCTGGACAAAATCAAAAATATTTACTTGAAGAACTAAAACATTTTAGAGATGGAGAGAGAAATAATGTTTTAATGATGGCGGTAATCCCATACTTGCAAACATTAAGTGATCAAGATTTATTAGATATAGCTGCTTTTTATTCCAAATATAATACTAATGTGGGGCAGGCCAAAAATGACGAGGAATTACTTGCATTAGGGACTCAATTATATAGATTTGGTGATATTAAAAAACAGATACCAGCTTGTACATCTTGTCATGCAGTTTATGGTCAAGGCAATAGACTTGCTGGATATCCCGTTATAGCTGGACAGCAAATCGGCTACTTAACTTCTACTTTAAAAGCTTATAGATCAAAAGAAAGAAATGCTGGAGAATCTTCTTTAGTAATGCAAGCAATCGCAGAAAATTTAAGTGATTATGAAATCGATGCTTTAGCAAATTATATGCACGGATTATACGAATGAGGAATTTTATGAAAACTAGTTACAAATTTTTACTTTTATTTATTTTTACAGTTTCAATGCAAGCAGAATATAGGCTTGGAGTAGATTATGTTTTAATAGATAATCCATTGCCTGTTAAAAGAGATGGCGTCGTAGAGGTTACAGAATCTTTTTGGTATGGCTGTGGAGCATGTTATTCATTTGAATCTTCAATTAATGCCTGGGCTGCAAAACAGGATGATGACGTAAAACTAACTAAGATGCCTATAACATGGGGGGCGATTCATCAACTCCATGCATCTCTTTACTATACAATTGAGGCATTAAAATTAGATCCTTCTACTCATTCCGCAGTTTTTGTAACGATTCATAAAGAGGGAAATTTTTTACAAAATACCAAAGCAATACAAAACTTTTTAGAAAAATTTGGAGTAGCACCAGAATTATCTGAACAGTATTTAAATTCATTTGCGGTAAAACAAAGAGTTAACAGGGGAATAAAATATGCACGACAGTTAAAGGTCGCAGCTGTTCCTCAAATGATAGTTGATGGAAAATATATGATTCAAAACAAAGGCTCTTTTTCAGACATGCTTAAAGTTGTTGATCATGTTGTTGAGCTTCAAAAACCAAATAGTTAGATTAATTATGAAGAACAAAATCCTTTTAATAATTCTTCCGCTATGTTTCTTATTGCTTTTTAATGGCAAGAAATACGATGAAGCTGTAAAAGATAGATTAAATCTGCCTGTTAAATTATGTCTTGAAGGTGAAGATTGTGGAACTAGCTCCAAAGCTAGCGAACCAACTATGGTTGCTCAAGTTGCTGTCGAAAAGGTAGAACTTTCTGAAGGTTCAGAGCATACCATAAAGATGCTTAATTCTGGGGAAGGTGGACAGATGATATTTGAACCTGCTGTAATAAAAGTCTCTAAAGGAGATACTATTCATTTTAAATTAGTAGACCCAGCACATAATTCGGCATCTATTGATGGAATGATACCTGCAGGAGCTAATTCATGGGCCGGAGAACTTAATCGAGATATTAGCGTAACCTTAGATACGGAAGGTGTTTATGTTTATCAGTGTGATCCTCATGTCATGATGGCTATGATTGGAGTTATTCAAGTAGGCGAAGCTGTAAATATGAATCAAATTAAAGAAGCTTCTAAAAATTTAAAACCTTCATTTATAATGAATGCAGAAAGAATAGATACATATTTAAGTCAGCTTTAATCTTTTTCTAATTCTGAGAGTCTATCTTCTAGATCATTGATTATTCTCTCAAGATTTTTATATTTTGATTTTTTAATATAGCCACTTTGTTCAATAAGGTTTTCAATTTCAGGCGATATTTTTTCTTCAATATTTGAAATGATATCTTTGGGAATTAATTTACTGAAACTTTTTAATTCTTTTTCAATGATGCTTTTAATAGCTTCTGATAAATCTTTATCACTCATATTTGTTCTCTATTATTTTCGGTAATACATCCCAAGATTTAAATTCATCAGGTTTAGGAAAATCTTGAGACCATTTTTCATTATTATTATTAAACCATAATGTGTCTATACCAAGATTATAAGCGCCTAAAATATCATTTATCTGATGATCTCCAATATGAAGTATTTGATCAAAACTTATATCATCAACGAACTCTATAGCTTTATCAAAATGAGCACGATTTGGTTTGCTATCTCTTGCCTCTAAAGAACTAATTGCAAATTTAAAGTATTTACCAATTTTAAATTTATACACGTCAGCATTACCATTAGTTAATATTCCTAACACATATTTTTTTGATAAAGAATCTAGAGCCTCTTCAACCCCATCAAATAATTCGATTTCATGCCTTTTATTAATAAATATATTAAATGCCTCGTCTACAATTTCATCTCTCAGATTAGATGGAGTTATATGGCTGATTTTTTTTCTAAAAATCTCTTTTCTTAATTTGCTTATATCCCATTCGATGCTTGCGTCTTCTTTTATAAGCTCTTCTCTTAGAGAAAGGAAGTCATTGAAATCTCCCCATTGAACTTCACCAACTTTATCTTCTATCCATTTTCTAGTATCAATCTCAGCTTTTAAAATAGTAGGCCGGTTATCCCAAAGAGTATCATCTAGATCGAAGGTTATCATTTTGATCTTTTTACTCATTGTTTTCTCTATATATATTTGGAAGAATATTTGATAAATAACTCATTTCTTCTTTGGCGTGTTTTGTTAAATCTATTCCTAGCTGCTCATTAATAAATACTAAACGAGTTAAATATCCATTTCCTATTATGTTGATTGGAGATTTAACCACATCATTACCCCGTCTTTTATTTAAATGGCCCAACCAAAATCTAGAACGCATTTCAGAACCATTAGAATTATTTATAACGACATGACACATTTTTGAAAAATTTATTGATTGTTCAAGAAATCCTATCCTGGCACAAATGACGAAAGTTTGATCATTATTTGGATCAAAACCAAAAAACTCAACAGGATTAACAAATTGAATTCTTAGTTTAGATAGATTGTCACCAATGTATTCATGAACAAGGTGGCTTGCTCCAATAACGCTACCATGTTTCTTATTTTCCCAATCCATCCAAATATGATCAGCAGGATGCCACATCTTGTAATGCTCCGTAGTATTTAGATAATCATAAAACCACCAGCGCACCATTTCTGCTTTTACTTTAGGCATAGGAGTTCTTACAGCAACCAAATAACTCGAATCTTTTAGTCTTTTATGTTCAGTAATATAAGTATTAGAACTATTAACAAGGGTAGTATTTGCATCTAATACTAAGTCATGCGGCTGAAAACTAAGAATAAATAAAATGGCTAGAGTTATAAATGTAGTTAATTTAATTTTTTTCAACATATGCCCAACTTTTAATGCCAGATCCTAAAGTTACTTCTACTCTTTTGTAATCATCAACCTCATACCCATCTGCTTTTATTAATTCATCTGATGTAATCTTAAATACAGTGCCTATAACTTTGTCTTTTTCATTGCCTGTATATGAAAGAATGGGATGAAATTTTTTATCACTTACTCGAAGCGCAACTTCATCTGTAATTTCTACCTCTTTTAAAGTAAATTTTTCAAGAGTATCTTCAGTACCATCGAGAAGCCGACCAAAATTTTCTAATTGAACATTCTGTTGTCTTAGGGTTCCATAAGAGAATAAATATTCCATTTTATTTTTTTGCTCTTGGATGAGCTTGGTCATAAATTTTAACCAAATGTTGATAATCAAGCTTGGTATATATCTGAGTTGTAGATAAAGAGCTATGACCTAATAATTCCTGAATTGTTCTAAGATCGCCGCTGGATTCAAGCATATGAGTAGCAAAGCTATGCCTTAACATATGAGGATGAATAGGCGGGAGACCTTGCTTAGTTGCCATTTTCTTAAGTCTCAATTGAACGCTTCTTATACTCAATCTAGCTCCTTTTGAATTTAGGAAGAGCGCTTCACTTTTAGTTAGAATCTTTTCTCTTTCAATAATCCAATTATTAATTGCAGTCACCGCAAATCTTCCTAATGGAACTATTCGAGTTTTAGCACCCTTACCAAGAACCCTTAAGAAAGTCATATCTTCTTCAAAGTCACCCATGTTTATATTTACAGTTTCAGACACTCTCAATCCTGAAGAGTACATTAATTCAACAATTGCCATATCTCTAATTTCAATGAGATTTGATGGTTTAAAATTTAGAAGCTGCTCAACATCTTCAGGAGAAAGAACTTCAGGAAGATTGCTTGGAGACTTTGGAGCTGATACCAACTCAAAAGGAGAAGATTCGATTAAATTATTCTTTTTTAAAAATCTAAAAAAACCTTTTGCAGAAGATAAATGTCTTTGAATGCTCCTTGGATTATTATCTTGTGAATAAAGATTACCTATCCAAGCAGAACAAATTTCATTATTAATTTCAGAATAATTAGAAAGATTTAGATCGTTAATAAACTTAGCAAGCTTTTTTAAATCTCTTTCATAAGCACTAGTAGTATTTTTAGATAAATTTTTTACTTGAGAAATAAATATTAAATATTCTTTTATGTCATTAAGAATAAAACTGGCATTATTCATAAATTATAAAGCTAACTTTTTTTCTAATACATCTCTTATATATTGAATAAATGTAGTATCTTCATCGCCTAAATATTTGGCTCTATCTAAACTTCCTAATTTTAAAAGCCCAATTTCCTTTTCTAAAATAATTACTGCGATCACCATTGATTCAATCTTATTATCACCAAATAAAATATCCGCCTTCTCAGAAGAAAATGAACCACAATGAATAGCACCTTTGTGCAATGAAAGGCCTGTTTCCTTTTCAATTTTTTCTATATCTTTATTTTTATAAAATTTAAGCAAACATTTATCAACATTAAAGTCATTGCTAAAGCTTTCTTCTACAGTTTTAACTATTTCTTTTTTAGAACTGGATTCTAATATCTTTAATGTAAGATCTTTGGATTTATTAAAAAGATCCTCATTTATTGATGCGGTATCAATAAAAGATGTTAGTAAATCTATTAAGTTTTTGTGTTCATCTCTTAATTTAAGCACTTGCCTTTCTAGCAAAGAGGAGGCTGCACTAGAAGAGTGTTTAAATTTTAATTCTCCCACCAATGATTCTCTTGATTCAAAAAAATCCAGATTATCTAATAGGAATAATTCGACTTCTTTTGGATCTAATTTTTTACTCATTAGTAGCGCCTTGGTATATAAAGTTGGATGGACCAGTCATTAATATACCATTTTTATTTCCCTTAAAACTTAATTCCCCACCCATAGAAATAATCTTCACTTTATTTTTAGTTAATGATTTTGATGCTACACACAAAGCTGCAGACCCACAAGATAGAGTTTCTCCAGTACCATTTTCATATGTTCTAATATAAATATCTTCTTTAGATTTACTAAATATAGAAAGATTTATATCTAAATCTTTAATTATCTTATATAGCTCTTGATATATTGAATCAAGATCAACTTTTTCTATAGATGGCAACTCTATGCATAAATGATTATTTCCTATATTGGATAGGAAAAATTTTCTTTTTATTTTTTTATTTATTTTTTTTTCTAAATTTTTATCTTGTATTGAAGAAGGTAAATTGACTAATACTGATACCTTTCCTTTTTGTTTTGGAATACACTCTAAACCCATGTATTTTGTTTGAACCAAGATATTTGTAATAGGCATAAATTTATTTTTCCAAATATATGATGCTGCACACCTAATACCATTTAGACACATTCCAGCCTCTGATCCATCTGAATTATAAAATCTTACAAAAAAACTGTATTGATCTTTTGTTGGGAGCCCAATATGAATTAATTGATCAAAGCCTATGCCTTTATTTCTATCTGAGATTTTCTTTATAAAACTTTTTTTAATTTTAAGTTCTTGTTCAATTGAATTTACAATAACAAAGTCATTTCCATTTCCATGCCATTTCTCAAATTCAATCATTTAGACTAACCTCATTTCTAATCAAGTCCTTAAAAGATTCTCTTTTTCTAATAACGGTATATTGATTATTATCAACTAATATCTCTGGGGCCCTAACCCTAGAGTTATAGTTGGATGACATAACAAAACCATATGCTCCAGCAGTTTTAATAGCTAGGATATCTCCTTCAGAAGCATTCATTTCATGGTCTTTCGCTAGAATATCTGATGATTCACATACTGGGCCTACAATAGTCCATTTTTTATTATCAGAATCATTTTGTTTAAGGTTCCAGATATCATGTTTTGCATCATATAAGGCAGGCCTTAATAGATCATTCATAGCAGCATCTACTACTAGGAAGTTATCTTTAATGTATTCAACTTTTGTAAGCAATATTCCAGCATTACCAGTAATACTTCTTCCCGGTTCTAATATTATCTTTTCATTTCTATCTTTTAACTCTTCTTCAATTATAGAAACCAAATCCTTAGGTGATGGTGTTTTGTCGCTGTTATAGGGGATGCCAAGTCCTCCACCAAGGTCTAAAAATTTTAATTCATTTCCTGTTTTATCTATTTCTTCAGCAAGCTGTCTAATATTTATGGCCGTTAATTTATAACTCTCAAGATCTCCTATTTGAGAGCCAATATGACATGCTAAGCCAATAAGTCTTAGATGCTTTGAGTTATAGATATAATGACTTAATTTTAAAACAAGATCATTTGGTGATATGCCGAACTTATCTCCTTTCCTTCCTGTTTTAATATATTCATGTCCCCCAGAATCAACCTCGGGATTAAATCTAATAGCAACGTCAACAACTTTATTATTCTCTGAAGCTATTTTTTCAATTCTAAATAATTCAGACTCTGACTCAATATTAAAAGAAAGTATTTCATTATTTATACCTTTTAATATTTCTTCATTTGATTTTCCGACACCTGAAAAAATTATTTTTTTTGGATTTGTTTTAATATGGAGCGCTCTTTGAAGTTCTCCACCTGAAACAATATCAAAACCACAATCTTTTTCTTTTAGGATATTTAAGATAGAAATGTTGCTAAGAGACTTTACTGAAAAACATATTAAGCTATCTTTTTTTTGAAAGGCATTTTTATAAACATTGATATGTCTCTCTATAGTCTTTTTTGAATAAACATATGCAGGAGTGCCAAACTCTTTCGCTATTTCTTGAAGATTAATCTCTTCACAGAAAAGTTCACCGTTTTTATATAGAAAGTAATCCATAAAGTTTAAATTATTAGAAAATTAAAGGCCCTTTAACTCCGCAGCTTGAAATAATTAAAAGAATAGAGAGGCCTAAAGATATTTTATTAATACTCATAAACAACATTATGGGCAAAAATACCCATAATTTGAACTTTTACATATTAATATTTGTAAGCTTCTTCTTTAAACGGACCATCTTTTGGAACATTTATATAGTCTGCTTGGTCTTGAGTCAGTTTCGTAACCATACCCCCAAAACCCTCAACCATTAGACTTGCAACCTCTTCATCTAGTTTCTTAGGAAGAACTTCTACAGTTATCATCCCAGCTTTCTTATCTTCGTCATTTATATTCGCAAAACCCTGTTTATATAAATGTATTTGGGCAAGGACCTGGTTTGCAAATGAACCATCCATAATTCTGCTTGGATGACCAGTAGCATTTCCTAGGTTTACCAATCTACCTTCTGCTAGAAGAATAATATAATTTTTACTTGATAGATCTGGAGTTCCATCCGGAGCTGTATCTCTAAAAATTCTATGTACCTGAGGCTTTATTTCGTCCCAATAATAATTTTCTCTCATGAAGGCTGTATCTATTTCGTTATCAAAGTGACCAATATTACATACAACAGCTGTATTCTTAAGAGTGCTTAACATTGCTGAATCACACACATTAACATTTCCAGTTGTGGTGACGACCAAATCAGTATCTTCCATGACTTGCATATTTATATCTTTAGGATCTCTGGTAACAACACCATCTTTATAACAAGAAACAACAGAAAAACCATCCATGCAAGCTTGCATTGCACAAATTGGATCTGATTCAACAACACTAACTATCATTCCTTCTTGAGCTAGACTTAATGCAGATCCTTTACCAACATCACCATAACCAATAACAAGACCCTTTTTACCTGAAAGTAACATATCAGTTCCTCTCTTCAGAGCATCGTTTAGACTATGCCTACAACCATATTTATTATCATTTTTTGATTTTGTGACAGAGTCATTAACATTAATAGCAGGTATTTTAAGCTCACCATTTTCAAGCATTTCTTTTAGCCTATGCACTCCAGTTGTAGTTTCTTCTGACACACCATGAATTGTTTCAAGCATATCAGGAAATTTTTCATGCACCATGGCTGTAAGGTCACTACCATCATCAAGAATCATATTGGCATCCCAAGGTTTACCATCTTTACAAATAGTTTGTTCTATACACCATTCAAACTCTTCCTCTGTTTCTCCTTTCCAGGCGAATGTTGGCACGCCTCTTGCTGCCATTGCTGCAGCAGCATGATCTTGCGTTGAAAAAATATTACAAGAAGACCACCTTAATTCTGCGCCTAAGTCTATTAAAGTTTCCATTAGAACTGCAGTTTGAATAGTCATATGTATACAACCCATGATCTTTGCTCCCGCAAGAGGTTGATCTGCTCTATATTTTTCTCTTAAAGCCATTAAAGCAGGCATCTCATTTTCTGCTAGAGAGATTTCCCTTCTTCCAAATTCAGCAAGATTTATATCTGCAACTTTATAGTCATTTTCCATTTTATTTCCTTATTATTTCTTTAGTTATTAATTAAGCTTATTTCCATTAAAGTCGTACTCTTCAATTAACCTAACAAGAGTACCATTTTGATATTCTGTTTTTGATTTTAGTTGTCCATTTTGATGATATGCTTCAGAAATGCCATGCAATTCTTCATTATTATTATAAACATCCTTTAACGATATTTGGCCATTGTCATAATAAGAATAATTTGTGAAACTAATAGTTTCATCATTTTTAACATCCTCAGTCCACGATATTCGACCATATTCATATCCAACCCATTCACCTTCAGCCATGCCATTGAACATGTTACCTTCCATTATAAGAAAACCTTGATCAAATTCTGAGTATTTTCCTTGTTCTAAGCCATTTTTGTAGGAGGATTTAATTGAGTAAAGAACCCCACATCCCGCATATTCTTCATAAGGCCCATGAAGAAGACCTCTTCTATAGGAGCCTGCTTCTAAAGCACAAAATCCAAATTCATCCTCATAAGTTATAAATCTTCCAGAAAATGGCGAATTAGTATTTACCTGATATTTCAAACCCTGTCTTTCAACAAGCGATGATGAGTTTATAGATTTATCTGCATATTTGATATAAAGAGCTTCATTAGCCTCCATATTCATAGTTAAAAAAGCAAATAGAAATGCATTAAGTAATAGTATTTTCATATTTGTCTCTCCTTCTTATTATCCAGCATACTTAATATTTATTATGAGATTTCTGAAGCTTTATCTGTTTTTTCCCAAGAAAGGTCTATATCAGTTCTCCCAAAATGCCCATAGGCTGCTGTAGGAAGATAGATAGGTCTTTTGAGATCAAGCATATTGATTAGACTTTTAGGCCTAAGGTCAAATTTTTCTTCAACAATTTTTTCAATCGCTTCTTTTGAAATTTTTTCACTATTAAATGTATTTACATTTATTGAAGTTGGTTTAGCAACACCAATTGCATATGAAACTTGAATTTCACAATAATCAGCAAGACCAGCAGCTACTATATTTTTGGCCACATATCTTGCAGCATAAGCAGCTGATCGATCAACCTTAGATGGGTCTTTCCCAGAAAAGGCACCTCCACCATGCCTAGCCATTCCACCATAAGTGTCAACAATAATTTTTCTACCGGTAAGACCACAGTCTCCAACTGGCCCTCCGATAACAAATTTACCTGTGGGGTTTATATAAATCTTGGTTGAATCTAGAATCCATTCTGCTGGAACTATTGGTTTAATAATTTCTTCCATAACCCCTTCTTTAATATCATCCTGAGTAACATCTTCATCATGTTGTGTAGAGAGAACTATTGCTGATAAACCCTCTATGGTTTTACCATCATCTGAGTAAATTGCACTTACTTGGCTTTTAGCATCAGGCCTTAACCATGATAATCCGTTTGCTTTCATTACATCAGCTTGTTTTTTAACTAATCTATGAGATAGGTCAATAGGAAGCGGCATTAAAGATTCTGTTTCTGTACAAGCATAACCGAACATAAGACCCTGATCACCAGCCCCTTGTTCTAGATTTTCACCTTCACCTTCTGTTACACCTTGAGATATATCAGGCGATTGCTCAAAAACAAGATTAGTAAACTCACAAGTATCTCCATTAAAACCATATTCATCAGTGTCATAACCAATATCATTAATTGTTTTTCTAACAACTGGTTCAAGATCTGGACTGCCAAGAGATGTTATTTCACCAGCAATATATACCATATTATTTTTAATCATAGTTTCGCAAGCAACTCTACTATTTGGATCCTCAGCTAAATAAGCATCTAAAACAGCATCTGAAATTTGATCGCATACCTTATCCGGATGTCCTGCTGAAACAGATTCTGATGTAAATATATAACTCATATGTTCTCTCCCTAGTTTATTATTGTGAAGAATTATCTTTTAAATAAGACTGTGATCACAGATTGACTATTTTATAACAAAAAAACAAATTTTATCTATGATTTTAACTTCAAAGATATTATTATCCTAGAAAGTAAATGGGGAAATAAATTTGAATCAAACAGATCCTATAAACGCTCTAAGATTCTTATCAATAGATGCTGTCCAAAAAGCAAACTCTGGTCACCCTGGCATGCCTATGGGTATGGCAGAGATAGCAACCGCATTATGGAGCAATCATTTAAAACACAATCCTTCTAATCCCAAATGGTTTGATAGAGACAGATTTGTTCTATCTAATGGGCATGGGTCAATGCTTTTATATAGTTTGCTTCACTTAACAGGATATAAGATCTCAATCGATGACATCAAAGATTTTAGACAGTTACATTCTAAAACCCCTGGCCATCCTGAGTATGATATTGATATCGGAGTTGAAACTACTACTGGGCCTCTAGGCCAGGGTATTGCAAATGCTGTTGGAATGGCGATTTCGGAAAAAATATTAGCAGCAGAATTTAATCAGGACGATATAAAACCAATCGATCATTATACTTATGTTTTTTTAGGAGATGGTTGTTTAATGGAGGGCGTTTCTCATGAAGCTTGTTCATTTGCAGGAACTCATAATTTGGGCAAGTTGATATGTTTTTATGATCAAAATGGAATTTCTATTGATGGTGAAATTAAAAATTGGTTTACAGATGATTCAGTTAAAAGGTTTGAAAGTTATGGCTGGCATACAATTTGTGTAGATGGTCACAACATTGAAGAAATTAATAATGCTATTTCTCAAGCTAAAGAAACTGCTGATAAACCCTCAATGATTTTTTGTAAAACAACTATCGGGTTTGGCTCGCCTAATAAATCCGGAACAGCTGATGCACATGGAGCACCATTAGGCGATGATGAAATAATAAAAACTAGGGAAGCTTTAGATTGGAAATATGCAGAATTTGAACTAACTGATGAAATCTATAATTTTTGGGATGCTAAAGAAGCTGGTAATAATGTAAATTTAGATTGGGATAATTTGATAAAAAGTTATCAAGAAAAGTATCCTGAAAAATCAAAAGAGCTCTTAAGAAGAATAGAAGGCAATACTCCAGAAAATTTTGAAAGTGATTTTAATCAATTTCTTAAAGACTGTGATACGAATAATTCTCCAATGGCAACGAGAAAAGCATCAAAGGCTTGTCTTGATTTCTTTGTAAAAGAAATGCCAGAGTTGATTGGAGGTTCTGCAGATTTAACTCCGTCTAATAATACCTTTTCTGGTTCAAGCTCAACTTTTTCCAATGAAAACCCTGCAGGGAATCATATAAATTATGGAGTAAGAGAATTTGGAATGTCAGCAATTATGAATGGGATGGTCCTACATGGAGGAATAAAGCCATATGGTGCAACTTTCCTAGTTTTTACTGATTATGCAAGAAATGCAGTAAGACTCTCTGCTCTAATGGGTCTACCTAATATTTTTGTTTATACCCACGACTCAGTAGCATTAGGCGAAGATGGACCAACTCATCAACCTATAGAACACATGGTAACTTTAAGATCAACACCTAATTTAGTTAATTGGCGACCAGCTGATTTAGTCGAAACAGCTGTTGCATGGAAAGAAGCAGTAATTTCATCTTCAACACCTACATGTTTAATATTTAGCAGACAGGGAACTTCAGCAATTCAAAGAACTTCTGAACAACTTGAAGATATTCATAATGGAGGTTACTTATTAGAATCATGTGATAATCCAGATATAATCATCATTGCCTCAGGAAGTGAGGTTCAATTAGCTCTTGATGCGGCAAAAGAACTAGAAAATGATTCTATAAAATCAAATATAGTTTCCATGCCCTCTTTAGATAAATTTCTTGAAATGCCAGAAGATTATCAAAATACAATCTTAAATTCAGATAAACCAATGTTAGTAGTTGAATGCGGCCATCCCAACTCTTGGTATAAAATATTAAATCGAAACGATAAAGTATTAGGTATTGAAAGTTTTGGCGAATCAGCACCAGGCAATCAATTATTAGAACATTTTGGTTTTACCGTTGAAAATGTTGTAAAAATGGCAAAATCATTAATTAATGATTAATTTAACATCTTTAGATATTACAAATAAAAACCTTGTTATAAGGGTAGATATGAATGTGCCAATTAAGGATGGAATTGTTGCAGATGCATCAAGAATAAAGGCTTGTATTCCAACAATTAAATTCGCCCTTGAAAATAATGCAAAAGTTTTACTAGTTAGCCATTTAGGAAGACCAGAAGAGGGAAATTTTGAAGAAAAATTTTCTATGAAACCAGTTGCTGAATCTCTAAGCAACATTCTAAATGAAGAAGTTGGTCTTATAGGGGGACTAGACTCTGAAGATATTTTTAAAAGCCCATCAAGTATTCAAATTTTAGAAAATATTAGATTTTTTGAGGGAGAAAAAGCTAATGATAAAGATTTGGGTAATAAATTAGCTAATCTAGGCGATATTTATGTTTTTGATGCATTTGGAACTGCACACAGAGAACAGGCCTCTACACATTCTGCTATAGAGCAATCAAAAATTGCTTGTGCAGGATTGCTGCTTGAAAGAGAAATAGATTTTTTAACTAAAGCACTTAATAATTATCAAAAACCATATCTTGCTATTATTGGTGGGGCAAAAGTATCAACAAAACTTGAACTTATAAAGCATATAGATAATGTTGCAGATAATATTATTATTGGTGGCGGTATAGCAAATACTTTCATTCTGGCATCTGGTCTAAATGTAGGAAAATCTCTTGTTGAAGAAACTTTGGTAGATATTGCAAAGAGTATTCTTGATAAAGGTAAAATCATTTTGCCAAAAGTTGCTATTACTTCAGAAAGTTTTGAAGGCAAGAATATTAATAAAAAATTAATCTCTGATATTAAGGATAATGAAATGATCTTAGATTTGTATATCGAAGAAGAGACTGATCAGCTAATTAATAATGCAAATACCATTCTATGGAATGGACCAATGGGTGTTTTTGAGAATAAGGCATTTGAAAAAGGCACAAGAGATTTATCAAACGCTATTGCAAAATCTAAAGCATTTTCATTAGCCGGCGGCGGCGAAACTTTATCCGCAATTAATAAATATATTAAACCAGATGATGTATCATATTGTTCTACTGGCGGGGGAGCCTTTTTAGAATTTATGGAAGGCAAAGCACTGCCAGCAATAAAAGTTTTAAATTCAAAAGGAAATGGGAGATAAATTATGTCATTGGATAATATAGAAGAAATAGCATCATTTATTGTTGCACACGGTAAAGGCATTCTGGCTGCAGATGAAAGCAATCCTACCTGTGGAAAAAGATTCGACTCTATTGGAGTTGAATCCACTGAAGAAAATAGAAGAGATTATAGAGAGATGCTATTTAGATCTAAGGGAATAAAAGGCAATATAGGCGGCGTAATACTTTTTGATGAAACTATTAGACAATCCGCAGAAGACGGCTCCTTATTAAGAGATCTGATATCTGAACAAGGGGCACTGCCTGGCATTAAAGTTGATAAAGGACTAAAGCCAATAGAAGATTGTCCTGGAGAAACAGTTACCGTAGGTTTAGATGGTTTGGATGAAAGATTAAAAGAATACGCATCAATGGGAGCCAAATTTACTAAATGGAGAGCTGTAATTAATATCGGTGATAGCATTCCTACTGACAAATGTATAGATGCTAATATGGATGCTCTTGCTGATTATGCAAAGTGTGCACAAGATAATGGGATGGTACCAATAGTTGAACCTGAAGTTCTAATGGATGGAGATCATAATATTGAAGAATGTTATCA
>CACDCN010000002.1 GCA_902551185.1 uncultured SAR86 cluster bacterium
AAATAAGAAAGAATTCTTATAAAAAATAATTAACACCTGCAGCAAGAATAAGCCCACCAAAAAAAACCAATATCAATTTTCCAAACTTTTCATAAGCTTTGTTAATTAATCTTGGCATTAAAATTAATGCTACTAACATGCCAATACCAAAAGGTAATAAAACTTCATAATTAAAATTTGAAATACTTCCAATAATCAATGGATATGCTCCTACTGATAATAAGAATGCGCTCCCTGAAATTCCTGGAAAAAGTAAAAAAGAACAAGCACAAAATCCAAATAAAATTAATATAGTAATATTAGGTTCTTGGTATCCATCTGTCTGAAAGCTGCTTAAATACAATCCAACAAAAAACCCAATAAAAAAAACTATTAAAAATAAATTTATATAATAACTTTTTCTTTCAAAAGTTTTACCAATCAACATTTCTATCAATTTATCAATATCTTCTTTTAAATATGTATTTATTAACAGAAACAGTCCATATCCAATCATTAACAAAGCGATAAAAATATTAAATATATCGGTAAAGTTTTTATATAAAAAATCTATTAATGAAGAAAATACTAATACACTTAATATCATCCCAAGCAAAAGAGGAGCTATTAAATTTAATTCTTTAAATTTACTTAAGAAATTTAATATCTTTTCATATACTCCGAACATTAATGCAACAGTTGCGCCTGATATTCCTGGTAATAATTCAGACAATCCAATAAATATACCTGCTATAAAATATCTAATTTTTTCTTTCATACATCATTACCATCTTCTGATTTGCCTGCAAGCATAGGAACAAATGATACTTCCTCATATTGTGTTTCTTCAACTTCGTTATTCTTTAATTTAGTTATCACATTTAGCCTCTGATTAGACCCTCCAACAGGTATTACTAATTTTGCATCATTTTTCAAAATTGAAATTAAATCTTGAGGATATTCACGCGGAGCAGCAGCGCAGATTATTCCATCATATTGAAGTTTCTTATCCCAGTCTTGATATCCATCACCGTACTTAAACAAAACATTATGTATTTTTAAATTTGCTAAATTCTCTCTTGATTTTTCCACTAAAGGCTTGATTCTTTCTATTGCATCAACTTTTTCACTAAAAAAAGATAGCACAGCTGATTGGTACCCGCACCCTGACCCAAGGTCTAAAACTTTATCAAATACTTTACCTCTTGTTTTGGTATGAGAAATTAATAACTCAGTCATTCTTGCAACTATATATGGCTGAGAAATAGTTTGTTTGTACCCTATCGTTAAAGGTCTATTTTCATATGCTCTTGACCATAATGCTTCATCAAGAAAAGTATGTCTTGGAATTTGTGAAATGGCATCCAAAACTCTAAAATCTTTTATGCCTAATTCTAGAAGAGTTTCGATCATCTCTTCCCGAACCCGTCTGAAAGTAAAGCCTGAGTTACTCATTTATTAAATCTGATAAATCATTAATGAATTCTTTTGAATTGAGACTGTAATCTAAAACTGATACTGATACATACCCATCTTTAATAGCCTCTGCGTCGGTTATAAAATTATCTTTAATAGGCTCACCTGAATAGGCATATCTAAATTTTGATACATTTTCATTTTCTGAGGTATTTTCTAATTTTATTGGTCTTGCAGGTACATCTCTCTTTGACATCCCGGTTGCTCTAATGCCCTTAAATTCATTTTCAGAAATATCTGGAAAATTTATATTTATAACTTTGCCTTTAAAACTGTCATGAAAAGTAACTATTTTATTTATTATTTCAATTGATTTTTTGCTGATAAAATCAATGTCTTTTGCGTCATAAGATGCAACTGAAATTGCTATAGGAGGATATTTTAGATTCCTTCCGCCAACAGCAGCCCCAACAGTTCCTGAATATATAACATCGTTACCAATATTAGCTCCATGGTTAATCCCAGAAATAACTATATCGAATTCAAAATCAACAATACTTAATAAACCTAAATATGAACAATCTGCTGGAGTTCCATCAACTGCGTATATTCTTTCGTCTATCTTTATAACCTCTATTTCTTTAAGGTAGGAAATAGCTGCACTCATCCCACTACAATTATTCTTTGGTGCAACTATCCAAACTTCATGATCTTTAGATAATTTTTCATATAAGTTCTTAAGATTATCAGCATCGTAACCATCATCATTTGTTAATAGTATCTTCATAATTTCTCTCTTAAATTAACAAGACTTTGAACAGCTATTGCTTTATTTTCACCAATAATGCCTATTTTTTCTGAAGTTGTTGCTTTCAAGCCGATTCTTGAGACTGGGATCATTAAAAGACTTGATAATTTTTGTAAAATCTCCTCTCTATAAGGATTAATTTTAGGTTCTTGGCAAATTACGGTAGTATCAATATTATAAATTTCTAAATTAAGTTCATTTATTTTATCTAAACAATATTTAATAATTTTTGAACTATTCAAATCCCTATTATTCTCATCATTGTCTGGGAAAAACTTCCCAATATCGCCCAAGGCTGCAGCTCCCAAAATTGAATCTGCAATTGAATGAAGTAAGACATCTCCATCAGAATGAGCAACAATTTTATAATCACACTTGATTTTATAGCCGCCTAAAATAATTCCATCTCCTGCCTCATATTTATGTAAATCAAACCCTGTCCCACTTCGCGTGAGAAATTTACTCAAAAGTTCTATATCACCAGGTTCAGTAATCTTAATATTAGACCTAGCTCCCATAACTTTTGATAAAGATAGATCTGAATATTCAATTGCAAAAGATTCATCAGGACAATTGATATTTTCATCAATGCATTTTTTAAGTGCAATTTTTAGATCATTAAAGTTAGATATTTGAGGAGTTTGAACTAGATAAAATTTACTTTTATCTTTTGTTTTTTCTTTGGAGTCTATTTCTTTTATTGAATCATAAACAGGGGTATATAAAAAAGAGCAGCTTGTTTTTGAATTAGTAATATCCTTGTATAAATTAGTAATATCATCTTCCATAATATTTGGTCGTGCCGCATCATGCGTAATAACATATTCATATTCCTTTTCAGCAGCATGTAAAGCATTATTAATCGATTCCTGTCTTGTAGCACCTCCAATAACATATTTAATCTTTTTAGAGTTATAAAAATCCTGATTCTTAATCAAATTGTCATCCTTAGATATAGCTATAATAATTTCTGATACATAACTTGAATCAATAAAAGGCTTAACAGCTCTTTCAATAATAGAGTGTCCATTAATCTGAGCATATTGTTTTGGTGCTTTAAAACGAAATCTTTCACCCACTCCAGCCGCAGCAATAATTGTCAATAAGCTATTCTTTTTCATCTTTTTCTTCTTCTTTAAAAGATATAAATTCCTCATCAGGATAAGTTAAATTAAGTTTCTCTCTAGCAAAATTTTCAACATGATCATTTGAGTTTTCAGCATTTTTAATCTCAAACTCAAGAATTTCATTTTGTTTTCTTAAGCTATCATTATTCTCTTTTTGAATTCCATTTTCTTTTACTAGCTCGTTTCTTTTAGAATAATTATTCTCTCCAAAAAAAATACTATTAAGTAAAAGAAATATTATTAAAGCTAAAAATATTAAGAATACGTAGTAAAGTCTTTTCATTTAAGCAAAATATCACTACTTTCTTTCTCTATCCAAAGCAATCTATTATATTTTGCAATTCTATCTGACCTGCAAGGTGCGCCAGCCTTTATTTGTTTAACCCCTAGACCTACTGCTAAATCAGCAATTATTGTATCTTCTGTCTCTCCAGATCTATGGGAGATTATTGGTTCATAGTTACTTTCTTTTGCAAGATGTATTGTTTCTATGGTCTCTGTTAACGATCCAATTTGGTTTAACTTAATTAGAATTGAATTCGCGATATTTTCTTGAACTCCTTCTTTTAATATTTTTTTATTAGTAACAAATAAATCATCGCCTACAAGTTGGCATTTATCACCTAGTTGAGATGTTAATAATTTCCATCCATTTTCATCGTTTTCGTCCATTCCATCTTCTATTGAAGTTATAGGATATTTTTCAGCAAGACTTTCAAGATAATTTACAAGTTCTGCTGATGTAAGCTTTTGATTTTCACCTTTCATAAAATAATTACTACCATCAAAAAACTCGCTTGCAGCACAATCAAGTGCAATATTTATATCTTTTTTTAGATCTAAATTTGAATTCTTGATAGCTTCAATTATTAACTTTATTGCTTCTTCATTAGATTTAAGATTTGGTGCAAAACCCCCCTCGTCTCCAACTGCTATTGAATGATTATTAGATGAAAGTATTTTCTTTAAATTTTGATATATCTCTACTGACCATTGCATAACCTCTTCAAAAGTTTTGGCTCCACTTGGAATAATCATAAATTCTTGGATATCTATATTATTGTTTGAGTGTTCTCCACCATTTAAAATATTAAACATTGGCATAGGCATCACAGGATTTGCCGAATCACCAGTTATATTTTTATATATATTAGAAAAATGTTTATACAATGGTATTCTTTGCATAATAGATGCGGCTTTTGCGGTTGCAAGAGAGACTGCCAAAATAGCATTTGCGCCAATAGCAGATTTATCTGACGTGCCATCAAATTCTATCAGTATTTTATCAATCTCAATTTGATCACCTGGATCTTTGCCAATTACAAGCGAAGATAATTTTTTATTAACATTTGAAACAGCATTAAGAACACCTTTGCCGTGATAAGCCTTATTTCCATCCCTTAATTCAAGTGCCTCCTTAGATCCAGTTGATGCTCCGCTTGGAACCATAGCTATAGCTGAAGTACCATCATCAAGATTAACTTTGCAAGAAATAGTTGGTACACCTCTAGAGTCAAAAACTTGAATAGCTCTAACTTTTGATATTTTTGACATAATTAACTTATCTCTAAATCATTTTGGTCTTTAACAAAATCATCCAAATCTTTAATTTGGGTAAGAAATTCATCTAAAACTGAAAGGGGTAAAGCGCATGGACCATCACATTTTGCTTGATCAGGATCTGGATGAGCTTCAAGAAATAGTCCTGCTATAGATTGAGACATTCCAGCTTTTGCAAGGCTTAAAAGATATTCTCTTCTTCCACCTGTAGCACTTCCTAGACCTCCAGGTAATTGAAGTGAATGAGTTACATCAAATATAACAGGCTTTAATAATCCTTTTAATATTTGAAAATTTAAAGTATCAACAACGAGATTATTGTAACCAAAAGAATTTCCCCTCTCGCATAAAGTTATGTTTTCATTCCCGGCAGAACTGCATTTTTCAACAATATTAGACATTTCTGGAGCAGATAAAAATTGAGGTTTTTTAAACTGTATTATTGATTTAGTTTTAGCAGCTGCATTTACTAAATCGGTTTGCCTTGCCAAGAAAGCTGGAATCTGAATTACCTCACATATCTCACTTACTGCTTCTGCTTGTTGAGGTTCATGAATATCAGTTATAACAGGTATATCAAAAGTTGTTGATACCTCTTGAAGAATTTTAAGTCCTTCGTCCATTCCTGGACCTCTAAATGAACTAATTGAACTTCTGTTTGCTTTATCAAAAGAACCTTTGAATATGTAATTAATATGTTTGTTTTGAGATATTTCTTTAAATGTTTCAGCAATCTTCATTGCTAAATCTCTTGACTCAAGCACATTCATACCACCCATAAGAACCATTGGTTCTGTGTTATCTATTTTAAAATCTCTTAATTTCATGTTATTTATTTTCTAATTGTACTCTTTATATAACTATTAAAAATAGGATGGCCATCTCTTGGATTTGATGTAAATTCAGGATGGAATTGACAAGCCAGAAACCATTTGTGTTTAGGAATTTCTATCATCTCAACTAGCTTACCATCAATTGAAGTACCTACAACATCCAATCCCTCTTTAATCATTGCTTCCTTAAATTTAGGATTAACCTCATATCTATGCCTATGCCTTTCAACGATTTCTAAATTCTTATACATTTTATATGAATTTGAACTTTTCTTAAGTTTACATATCTGACCACCTAATCTCATAGTTCCTCCCAAATCAGAATTCTTATTTCTTATTTCTTTTTTTCCTGAAATATCATTCCATTCAGTTATAAGACCGATTACAGGGAATTCGGTATGCTGATCAAACTCAGTACTATTTGCATTTTTTAATTTTAAGACATTTCGAGCATATTCAATTATGGCTACTTGCATTCCTAAACAAATTCCTAGATAAGGAATATTATTTTCTCTTGCAAACTTACAAGCTAGAATCATTCCTTCCACACCCCTATGACCAAAGCCGCCTGGTACAAGTATTGCATCAGCTTTTCTTAATTTTTTTCTTATGTTCTTTGTAGTTAAATCTGCTGCTTGTACAAAATTTATATTTACTTTGGCTTTATTTACTATTCCAGCATGCTCTAAAGCTTCATTAATTGATTTATATGCATCCTTTAGCTCAGTATATTTGCCAACAAAGCTAACATTAACTTCTATATCTGGAAGAAGTTTTGCTTTAACTACCCTTTTCCAATCATTTAATTTTGGATCTTTTGATTTAATATTAAGTTTATCTAAGATTGTTTTATCAACTTTTTGTTTGTTTAATAATGCCGGTATTGAATAAACTGTTTCGACATCATGCATTGATATAACACTTTTATTTGGAACAGAGCAAAATAGTGCTATTTTATTTTTTTCATCTTTAGGAAGTTCTTGCTCAGACCTACAAATTAGGACATCTGGACTAATGCCTAATGATCTTAATTCTTTTACTGAATGTTGAGTAGGTTTTGTCTTTAGCTCTCCTGAAGCATTTATATATGGCACAAGAGTTAAATGTACAAAAGCTGATGATGAATTAGGCATTTCGAGTGCCATTTGTCTCAGAGACTCTACAAAAGGCTGACTCTCAATATCTCCCACTGTACCTCCAACTTCTACGATTGCAATATCTTTATTTTGGCCTCCCTCTTTAATTCTCTTTTTTATTTCATTTGTTATATGCGGTATAACTTGAACTGTACCACCTAAATATTTTCCTTTTCTTTCGTTCTTTATTACAGTCTCGTAAACTTTACCAGCTGTAAAGTTATTTTTCTTTGATGCTTCAAACCTGACGAATCTTTCATAATGACCTAAATCAAGATCTGTTTCTGTTCCATCATTTGTAACAAATACCTCTCCATGCTGAAATGGACTCATAGTTCCTGGATCTACGTTAATATATGGATCAACTTTTATTAAAGAGACAGAAAGTCCTCTTGATTCTAATAATGCGCCAATTGAAGCTGCCGCTATTCCCTTTCCGAGTGATGAGACCACTCCTCCGGTAATAAAAATGTACTTAGTTTTTGCCATCATTTAAATTAATCATGATGGGATATTAGAATAACAGATTAAAAATGATTGATAAACAAGATTCTTAAATAAAAAATTATTTTAAACTTTTATATACCTTTTTTACTCTAGATTTAATGCTTGTCATTAAATAATATGAAATTAAGTCATTTGATTTTGCAATATTAGAAATCGGTAAATTTGGTGAAAAAAATTCACACCAATCACCTAATTTACAATTATCTATATTTGAAACATTTACTGTAGTTAGGTCCATACTAACTTTTCCAAAAACTTCTGCTTCTTGGTTATTTATTATTACTTTAGTTCCATCTTTAATGCTTACAGGCATTCCATCAGCGTATCCAATATAAATAGAAGCAATCTTCATATTATCTTTAGCTACTGCACGTCCATCATATCCAACCTTCTCGCCTTTTTTTATCGATCGTATATTGATAATTGGGGATCTTAAAGTCATAGCTGTTTGAATTTCACTATCATTTATATATCCACCATAGATTCCTATTCCACATCTAACCCAATCATGTGCCTGTTCGGGAAAATTCATAATACAACCAGTATTAGCAATACTCTTTTCTACTTCTGAGTTTAATTTATCTGATAATGCATTGAATAATTTAAATTGTTCTCGATTTGAAATGCTATTTATATCATTTGAAGAAGCTAGATGAGTCATTAATGTAAATTTTTTATCAAATAAATATTTTTTATAAATTTCTTTGAATTCATCTATTTCAAAACCTAGTCTATTCATTCCGGTATTAATCTTGATCCATAGATTTTCATAGTTATTATTATTTTTTATAATTTTAAATTGGTCGTTATTATGAATAACTAAGTCTAAATTATTTTCTTTAGCAAATAAGAACTCATCCTGAGAATAAATACCTTGCATTAATAAAATTTTCTTTTTTGAAAGTTTTCTTATTTTTTTTGCTTCATCTGCTCGAACTACCCCATAACCGTCAACAAGATCATCGATATCACTAACAATATTTTCTAGAAGATGACCATAAGCATCAGATTTGATAACTGCTAAAAATTTTGATGAATTTTTAATTTTCTTTTTTATATAAGATATATTTTGTCTAAAGATATTAGGATCGATAATTAATTCAGAATTAATTAATGTCATTCAAAAGATTCGTAAAAACTATCAGATGAAAAATTCTCAAATCTTGTAAACTCTTTCAAGAAAGTTAAGTTTATTACTCCAGTGGGACCATTCCTTTGTTTAGCTACATCAATTTCTGCTTTATTTCCATGTTCTGAATCTTCATTATATTCTGAATCCCTGTAGATAAATAAAATAACATCTGCATCCTGTTCGATTGCACCTGAATCTCTCAAATCAGCCATTACAGGCCTCCTATTTGGTCTCTGTTCTACAGCTCTATTAAGTTGTGATAGTGCTATTACTGGGACACTTAATTCTTTTGCTAATGATTTTAATGATCTAGAAATTTCAGAAATTTGGTTTACTCTATTTTCTGTAGACATAGGAAGTTGCATAAGTTGAAGATAATCAACAACAATTAGAGATAACCCATGATGTTCTGTTCTTGCCAACCTTCTTGCTTTCGCCCTTAGTTCCATAGGTGATAATAATGAACTGTCATCTATCCATAAAGGTAAGTTCTTAAGTTTATCACTTTGTTCTATTAATACTTGTAATTCTTTATCTCCAAGCATGCCCGACCTAACTTTTTGTTGATCTATTTTACTTATTCCAGATAACATCCTAGTAGTTAGTGATTCGGCTGACATTTCAAGACTGAAAATTAAAACTCCACCTAATGACTCTTTATCAAAAAGAACATTTTCAGCCAAGTTCATAGCTAAAGATGATTTACCCATTCCAGGCCTACCAGCAACCACTATTAAATCACCATTATGCATACCTTGTAGTTTGCTATCTAAGTCTTTAAATCCTGTAGTTGTGCCAATTAATCCTCCTGATTTAGCGGACAACTCATGAAGTCTATCAATAGCAGAAGGAACAAGTTTACGCATTGGTTTAATTGTTTGATTATCTTGATTTGTCTCATCATTTAAAGCAAAAATCATACTTTCAGCCTTGTCTAGTATGGCTGCTCCCTCTAAACCTTGTGGATTTGTTATTAATTCTGATATATCAGAATTAGCTTTCATCAACTTTCTAGTTATTGATCTTTGTCTTATTATCTCAGCATAGGCTTCAAGATTAGCGGCTGATGGTGTTGATGTTGCCAATTCAATTAAATAATCTTTTCCACCAACTTTGTTAAGTGAGTTCTTATTATCAAGTTTTTCGGATACAGTTAATGGGTCAAGGGGTTTATTTTCCTCAATAAGTTCTGACATTGATTGAAAAATCATTTGATGATCTTTTCCATCAAAATCATTTTCTTTAATAACTTGAATTACATTATCAAATCTATTAGTTTCCAACATTAGTCCGCCAAGGACAGCTCTTTCTGCCTCCCTAACTTGTTCATTTTGATTAATATTTATATCTGACATTGGAATATGATTTTTACATCATATTTCAAAATATACAACTACTCTGGCAATACTTTTACTAAAACTTCAATATTCACTTCTGGATGAACGCTAATCATAATATTATGATCACCTGTCTCTTTTATTGGGCCATCAGGAAGCTGGACTTCACTCTTATCAATTTTGATTTGAATGTTAGTAAATGCTTCAGCTATCTCTCTAGTGCCAACAGAACCGTATAAAGCTCCTTCTTCAGTGACAGGTACTTTTATATCACACTCTGAACCCTCAATATCTTTTGCTCTAGCTTGAGCTTGTGTAAGAATGTCTTCTGATGCTGCTGCTAATTCATCTTTTTTGGCTTCAACTTCCTTAATGTTTTTATCGCTAGCAAATGCAGCCTTTTTTTGAGGTATTAGAAAGTTTCTAGCATACCCTGAATTTACTTCAACAATATCCCCTATTTCTCCTAGCCTTTGAATTTTATCTAATAATATAATCTTCATAATTTAATTATGCATATCTGTATATGGTATTAATGCTAAAAATCTTGCTATTTTAATATGCCTAGTTAATTTTCTTTGATTTGATGCTGAAACCCCTGTAACTCTTGCTGGAATAATTTTACCTGTTTCAGTAATAAACTGTTTTAAGATATTTACATTCTTATAATCAAACTTTTTTGGTAACTTATATTTACTCATTTTTATCCTCTTCAAGATTAGCTTCAGTTGATTCTTTTTGCTCTACCAATTCTTCTTTAGTGTCAGTTTCTTCATCTTCAACATTGTTAGTCGATTCAATTACTTCTGATTTTTTCTCAACTTTGTCATTCTCAATTTCTTCAGTTTCAGTTTTTCTGTCTCTAGAATCTATTAACAATTGTGAATCTTCTCCTAAATGCTCTTTAACCGAAATAAAGAGATGTCTAATAATAGATTCATTGTATTTAATTTTATTTTCTATTTCGATCAACTTTTCAGAGTCGCCTTCAATATTAAATAATAAATAATGTCCTTTATTATGATTATTTATTGAGTATGCTAACTGCCTTCTTCCCGCATCTTCATATTTAGCAATATTAAATGAATTGCTATTAAGCAGTTTTTCAAAATCGTTTTTAAATGAATCAACCTCAGATGAAAGGTTTGGATTTAATATAATTATAGCTTCGTATTTCTTCATAATTTTCCTTATGGTTAAAGATTTTTACCAATAGCAAAAACCAAGGAAATCGCATTCTAATTGAATTACTTCTTATTATCAATACTCGCTTTTTACGATACGTAAAATTTTAGAGAAAATACCTTGATTATGTTCAGTAAGCATCTCATGATTCATCTGTTTAAATCCATGTTCAATTAAACCAATTGACGTTGAATATATTGGATTTTGTAGAATTGATTCCATACCTTGAAACTTTGAAGGTATACCTAATCTAACAGATGTCTGAAATACAGACTCAGCCAATTCCACAACACCTTCCATTTTTGAAGTACCGCCTGTAAAAACTATTCCTGCAGAGATTTTATCCTCAAAACCATTTCTCTTAATTTCAGCTTTAATTAAATCAAATAATTCTGAATATCGAGGTTGAATAATATCAGCTAAAGCACTTCTAGATAGTTCCCTTGGAGGTCTGCCACCAACCCCAAGCACTTCAACAGTTTCATCATCTTTGGTAAATTCAGTAACTGCACATCCATGTTTTTGTTTAATATCCTCTGCTTGAGGGGTTGGAGTTCTTAAGGCTTGTGCTATATCACTTGTTACTTGATCGCCTGCAATTGGTATTACTCCGGTAAAAACTATAGAGCCTGAATTAAATATTGCTATATCTGTTGTACCTCCACCGATATCAACCAAACAAACACCTAAATCTTTTTCATCTTCAGACAATATAGAATGAGAACTTGCAAGTTGCTCTAAAACAAAACCATTTACACCAAGGCCGCAATTTTTTATACATTTTTCAATATTTTTAATTGCACTACTTGCGCATGTAACAAGATGGACTTTTGCCTCTAATCTTACACCGGACATCCCCAAAGGATCTAAGCTTACTTCCTGATCATCTATAACAAATGATTGAGGTAAAACATGCAAGACTCTTTGATCAGAAGGTATTGATACCGCTTGAGCAGATTCTATAACTCTATCAATATCAAAAGATGAAACTTCATTATCTTTGATTCCAACGGCTCCTTGTGAATTTAAGCTTTTAATATGATTGCCTGCTATGCCAACAAAGACCGATTTTATTTTATCTTCGATCATTGACTGGGCTTGCTCAACTGCTTTGCTGATAGCATCTGTAGTAGCGTCTATATTTACTACAACTCCCTTTTTTAATCCACTAGATGGGTATGCTCCTAATGCGACTATTTCTAACTTTCTTTCCTCATTATATTTACCAACAATGCAGACAACCTTTGATGTTCCTATATCAAGACCAACAATCATATTAGAATTTTTACCATTATTTGCCATATTTTAAAGCAACTCCATCTTTATATCTTACATCTATGATACTAGGTATTCTTGAAATCTCGAACAAATAATTAACAGTATCTTTAAAATTATTTAGTCTTTTTTCAGATAAATCTTTTCCAAATCTAATTAAGGCCTTATTAGATTTAACATCCCATCCATAAACATAACTATAATCTATGCTTTCAATTTTAAATTGTATTAATGAATTAGATTCAATAACTTCGATTAATTTAAGCACTTCTTCAACATCATCTATTGGACCTTGTACCATTATTAAATCTTTTTTTGATTGATCAAAATTAAACTTATTTAACTCTTCATCATAAAAAAACTCTTTATTTAGGACAAAAATAGGCAATCTATTTCTAATGCTTATAAATACTTCTTTCCTAAATGGTTTGTATCTTAGTGAATAGTCTTTAATCCAATCCTGGTTGCTAACCAAATATTCTATTTCTCTAGTCGATCTTAAAAACTGAAGCTGATTAACAAATTCTTCTTGAGATTTATATTCAAAACCTGATTCAAAATTTACATTTATTTCATAATTTTTTGCTGTAGATAAAGTTGTAAAGAAAATCAAATAAGTTAAAAATATATTTCTAAACATTAGAAGAAATAATTTTTGTGACAACATCCGAATAAGAAAGGCCTGCAAAGCCACCAGACTTAGGAACGCAACTATGACTGGTCATCCCTGGAACAGTATTTATTTCAAGCACATATAAATTACCATCTTCATCTCCAAGAATATCAACCCTTGCCCATCCACTGCAATTTAATGCTTTGTATGCTTTTAGTGAAATCTTATTCATTAGATCTAGTTCTTTGTCTGATAGTTTGGCTTCTGCAAGAATAGTTTCATTAGATATATATTTTGCATCATAATCATAAAAATCATTCTTTGTTTGAATTTCAATTGGTGGAAAGCATTCATTATTAATAATTGTTAAAGTATATTCTTTGCCTTTGATCTCTTCTTCAAATATAAACTCTCTCGATTTGTTAATACAGGACATTTTTGCGCTAATAAAATCATCATCATTTGAAATTTTGTATATATCAATGCTGGAACCATCTTCAGAAGGTTTCATAAATAAGTTCTTCTTGTAACCAAATTCTTTCTCAAATTTAATGAAAGGATTAAAGTCTTCATTATCCAAAGAACTAGATATGATTGCTTTTGGCGAGCTTACATCATTTTGAAATAAAATATTTTTACATTTAACCTTATTCCAGGTATTTCTACATCCAACTTTATTGGAACCAGTATATTTAATTCCTAAACTATCTAAACTCTCTTGAAGATCTCCTCCCTCTCCTTCAAAACCATGTAATGCAATGAAGGCTAAGTCATAATTTTTTAAAATACTTAAATCATTAAGATCTCGAAAATCTATTATTGATGTTTGATATCCCAATTCAATTAAAGCATTTCCAACACCACTCCCGCTTTGTAAAGAAATCTCTCTTTCTGGAGATGAGCCGCCACATATAACAGCAATTTTTTTTATATCATCCATTTATCTTTTATAGATTCGCATACTTTTGAAATACTGCCAGCACCTTGAGTAACCAATATATCAAAAGAATCTTTTTTATCATTAACCAATTTAATTACATCATCATGATGTTTGATATACGTAACGTCTTTGTGTCCTAATTGCTTTATAGTCTCTGTAATCGTTCTAGAATGAATACCCTTAATAGGTTTCTCGCTTGCAGAATAAATATCCAATAATATTAAGGAGTCTGTTTGATTTAATACTTTTATAAAATCATCAAATAACTGAGCTGTTCTTGTAAATCTGTGCGGTTGAAAAATCATACAAACCTTCTTGTTTGGATACTCTTCTTTATAAGCTTGTATGTTTGAGATTATTTCTAGCGGATGATGCCCATAATCGTCTATAAGAATCATTTTTTTAGAATCAATTTCTATATTATGCTTTTCATACCTTCTCCCAACTCCTGAAAATTCAGCAATTCCCTTTTTTATTGCACCAACCGGCACCCCTTCTTCTAAAGAAAGAGCAATAGATGCTGAAGCATTAAATATATTATGTTTGCCAGGAATATTTAATCTGAATTTATGCGTTTTGTTATTTTTATTATTAAAAATTTCGAAGTTTTGAATTCCTTTTGATGCTTTGATATTAATGATTTGATAGTCACAATTTTTTGATTCACCAAAAGTAATTTGTTTTCTAGAAATTCTTTTTGAAATTTTTTTTATATTTTTATCATCTCCATTCATAACCATATAACCATAAAAAGGAATATTTTCTAAAAACATTACAAATGAGTCTAATAAATTTTCAAAAATATTGTTGTAATGCACTAAATGATCATCATCTATATTAGTTAAGACAGCTACATCTGGTTGAAGGTGGGTAAATGTCCCATCACTCTCATCTGCTTCTGCAACGAGATAATTACCATCACCTAAATCAGAATTTTCATCAGTACTTAAAACTTTTCCTCCAACGACATATGTAGGACTCAAATTTGCAACACTTAATATTTTTGCGATCATACTGGTGGTAGTCGTTTTTCCATGACTTCCAGCAACTGCAATACTGTCATACCCAATCATGATACTACCTAACATTTCTGCTCTTGGGATAATTGTTATTGATTCTTTATTGGCTTTAATAATCTCAGGATTCTTTTTATCAATTGCTGAAGACATAACCAACAAATCAGCTCCTAATATATTTTCTTTAGAATGTCCTATATAAACTTTAGCTCCATCCTTCCTAAGCTTTTTAAGCTCATTCGAATCAGATATATCTGAGCCAGATATTTTGTATCCTTTTTGCAATAATACTCTTGCAATACCTATCATTCCTGCACCACCAATACCAACAAAGTGAATATTTTTTGCTTTTTTAAAGAGTTTCATTTTTGTCTAGGTAATTCTCTAATTGTTTAACTATTATTTTGGATGAGTTGATATGGTTATTATTTTCTAAATCCTTCCACTTAAGATATATTTTATTTTCAATAATACTTTTTATTTTTTCTTGTAATTTATTTATATGGTCTTTTTGTTCATGCATTATACCCATGTCTATTTTTTCAATACTTTTTGCATTCTCAACTTGATGATTATCTATTGAGGTTGGCAGTGGAATAATTACAACACCTCGTCTAAGAGAGGTAATTTCAGATAAACTTAAGGCACCCCCTCTTGATATTACAAAATCAGACCACAGTATTTGCTCAACAGGATTTTGATAAAATTCAGATATTTCTGCATCAATGCTTTCTAGAGAATATATATTGCTTACTTCTTGAAAATTATTTTTTCCGCATTGATGAATTATTTTTATATTACTTGAAATATCCTTAAAAATTCTTGGTAGCTGCTTATTTATATATTCTGACCCTTGGCTACCGCCTGTGATATAGATTCTTATCTCATTTTTATCATTAATAATATTTTCGCCATTATTAATGAATGATTTCCTTATAGGGTTACCTGAATAAATAGACTTATTAAATCCATTGATAGGGAACCCAAGAAAATTAATTATAGATATTTTTGATAATAATTTATTGGCAGACCCAATTACAGCATTTTGTTCATGTGTAAAAATTGGTTTTCTCTTTATCCAACATGCAATGCCAACTGGAACAGTGATAAAACCACCAAATCCAATCATTGCATTTATTTTTTCTTTGTTAATAATTTGAATTACTTTAAAAATATTGATAAAGGTTTGAAAAAGGACTTGTAATTTCTTAATTAAATTAGTGCCGCGGAAACCTTCCATTGATAATTCATAGAGTCGAGAATCTAGGTTATGGTATGCATTTTTTTCAATTTCAGAACCTGTACCAATAAAAATAACCTCATGATTATTTTTAGTTAGCTCTTCCCCAATTACAGATGCAGGAAAAACATGACCTCCTGTTTTTGCAGCCACTAGTAAAAATTTCATAATTTAAAGTATTTTATTTTCATTATTTATTCTAAGAACAATGCCCATTAAAGATAACATTATAATAATACTAGTACCTCCATAACTTATAAAAGGTAGGGTTAGACCTTTTGTGGGAAGTAATCCTATATTTACTCCAATATTAAGCAGAGTCTGCATTGAAATCAAAAGAAAAATGCCAAAAACAGTATATCCTTGGAATAAACGTCCTTTTTTAAAAGATTCAAATGCTACTGACATTAACCCAATAAGCATAATTACAAATAATATTATTAGAAATAAGCCTCCTATAATACCTAGCTCTTCAACTAGAATAGCGAAAATAAAATCTGTATGAGCCTCGGGTAAGAAAAAGCTTTTTTGAAAACTATTTCCAAGCCCTACCCCTAACCATCCCCCTTGGCCAATGCTAATTAAAGAATTTGATAACTGCCATCCTGCCTTTTGTACAACATCTACTGCAAAAGGGTCTGTAAATGCAAGCACTCTAGCCAATCTCATTGGGGATGTGGTAATAGCCAAGTACCCCAATAATGAAATTAATAAAATTAATAAGGTTAATTGAGAGAACGATATACCAGCATAAAAAAGTATTCCTACAACTAATACACAAACTATAGCAGTTGATCCAAGGTCCGGTTGCGCCATGATTAAGATAGAAATGATAAACAATAGAATTAATGGTTTTAAAAAACTTCTAAGAGAATTGATTTCTGACATTCTCCTTACTGAATATCCAGAGATATAAAGAATTAAACTAAATTTACATATTTCTGATGGCTGAACATTAATAGGTCCAATCCTAATCCATCTAATGCTTCCATTAACGCTTGTTCCAATATCTGGTATAAAAAGAATAATTAATAAAAAGATGCTGAGTAACATAAAAACCCAATCAGTCCTATATAAAAAATCTGAGGGTAAAACTAAAAAAATTAGCATTGCAATTAAACCCATGGATACAAATAATGTTTGTCTTTGAGCAAAATGAAATGGGTTAGATGTCATATCATCAGCTATATAAATACTTGAAGATGTAACCATTACTAGGCCAAGAATTAATAAAATTGATAATGGCAAGATAATTAAAATGTCATTCTTGCTAATCTTCATCTAGCTTAAATGTTTTTTTACCAGAGAGTTAAAATACTCTCCTCTTTGAATATAATCTTTAAAATCATTTCCGCTGGGGTAGCCTGGTGAAAAAAGAATATTTTTATAACTTTTATTTCCTTTAATATTATTAAATACATCTTCTAGAGATATATAAATAGTCTTTCTAGGATGATTTATGCAATCATCTAATTCTTTAGAATGCTCTCCAAAAATCAAAACCTCTTTCGGGCCTTCTATCGAGACCTTTCTATGCTCTTCTTTTTCAGGGTTTCCGCAAACTATTAAGATGTAATCTTGATCTTTAAATAGATCATCTACTTTATTTAAAGCATATGACAATGAATGAAAGTTAGTAGATTTTGAATCATTAATTATATTTTTTGAAATAATTTCAAACCTATATGGAAGGTTATCTAATTTAATTTTTTTTGCTTTGGTTTTTGTGATCCATTCAAATAATTCATATGGATCCATTTGGTTTGAGATATTTTCTTTAGCAAGTAATATCTTTTCTTTAGCTTTTTTATATGCCTCTTGATTTCCATGATAGTCCAAATGATCAACATCAATATTCAACAAAATGCCAAAATCTAAATCATTTTTTCTCATCTTATCTAATTGATAGCTAGATAACTCGATTATTGAAAATTTTTTTTTATTATTGATATTATCAAGCACTGGATTGCCAATATTTCCAATGAGGTTAGCAGGATCATAATTCTGAAAAAGTTGGTATAAATGATAGGCTGTTGTGCTTTTTCTATTTGTTCCTGTTATTCCTATTTTTATTGATCGATCTTCTTTAAAAAAAAGGTCTATATCTGTCAGAGTATTCTTATTTGATCTGACGATTTCTTCAAAATCATTTCTAGGAATACCAGGGCTACATAAAATCTGATCAAAATCCATCAAATTATAATTTTTATTATATTTAATAATATTTTTATCAAATATTTTAAATTCTAAATTTTTCTTTTGAAGGTATCTTTCAAAAGATTTACCTGTCTCTCCATAGCCATATATAAGAGACTTCATTTTTAAATTACCTTAATTTAAGTGTGGCTAAGGCAACCAAAATTAATACGAGTGTAATAATCCAAAAGCGGACAATAATCTTGGGCTCTGCCCAACCTTTTAACTCATAATGATGATGAATGGGAGCCATTAAGAAAACTCTTTTTCCTCTAGTCTTATATGAGATTACTTGAATAGCCACACTTAATGTTTCCATAACAAATACTCCTGCCATGATTGCAAACACTAATTCATGTCTTAAAATAATCGCAATTATTCCTAGAATAGCGCCTAAAGCTAGTGATCCTATATCTCCCATAAAAACTTGTGCTGGATAAGTGTTGTACCATAAAAACCCAATTCCTGATCCTATCAAAGCGCCACAAAAAACTATTAGTTCACCTGATAAAGGTAAATGAGGTAAATATAAATAATCAGCTATTAATTGATTGCCCATAGCATAGGCGATCAAACCTAATGCTCCTCCTATTAGAACTGATGGCAGTATTGCTAGACCATCAAGACCATCTGTTAAATTTACGGCATTTGAAGAACCTATCAAAACAAACATTCCAGTAAAAATAAAAATAAATGGTGACATAGGAATTATTAAGTCTTTAAAAAATGGGACTATAAAAGATGTTTCAGGAATAATTTCAGCTGAATAGTAAAGATAAGCCATAGATATAAGAGCAATTAAAGATTGAAAAATAATTTTTTGCATCGAAGAGAGACCATCAGAGCTTTTGTTTTTAATTTTCAAGTAATCATCAAAAAAACCTATCATTGAAAAGCCAACTGTAACACCTAATACTACCCATATATACCTATTGCCAAGATCTGCCCAAAGAAGAGTTGAAATCACAAGTGAAGATAAAATTAATAACCCTCCCATTGTAGGTGTACCAGTCTTTTTATGATGAGACTCTGGACCGTCTTTTCTAACATATTGTTCGAATTGCATTGATTTTAAGAAATTTATTATCAATGGGCCCATCAAAATTGAAATTAATAACGCTGTGATAGTCCCGCCAATTGTTCTAACAGTTAAATATCTTAAAACATCAAACCCTGGATCTACAGTAACTAAGATTGTTCCTAAATATTCAAACATCTATAAACCTTTCCATCTTCATTCCTCTTGAACCTTTTATTAAGATAACATCTTTTGATGTTATATTTTCTTTTAAATATGTTTTAAGATCATCTTCTTTTTTAAAGAAAATTCCATTCTTACCAAAACTACCTGTTGTCTGTTTTGCAAGATTTCCATATCCCAATAATTTATTTATGCCTTTTGCTTTTGCATACTTTCCTATTTCTTTATGAAGTTTGTTCTTATACCTTCCCAATTCAAGCATATCACCTAATACTAAGACAGTATTTTTCTTATAATTACTTAATAAATCTATAGATTTTTTTGTTGAATCCGGATTTGCATTATATGTATCATTAATTAAGGTCGATCCTTTAATCCATTTTGATTTCATTTGTCTGACATTTTTAAAATGTTTTGAATTAATTGCATTCGCAAAGCTTTTTTGATCTTCTTTTAAGCAATAATGGACAGCAAAGCTAGCTAAGATATTCTTAATATTGTGCTCCCCTTCGAGAGAAGTTTTAATCTGTATTTCTTTCTCTATTAATTTTGATGCAATTACAAAATTTACCCCATTAACTCCACTATTAATTTTAGTTGGGTAAAAATCAGCGCTTTTAGACATTCCAAAAGTTTTTATCTCAATGTCATTCCTAATTTTCTTCCAATGCTCTAAATGTTTTTTATTTTCATTTGGAACAACTAAATAACCACCCTTCTGAATATTCTTTACTACTTCTGATTTAACCTTAAGAACTCCATCAATATTTTTTAATGCGTCTAAGTGAGAATTACCAATATTGGTGATGACGCCAATAAATGGTTGAATAATCTTACTTAAATAATTGATATCATTAAATTTTGATGCCCCAATTTCTAAAACTATATTTTTTGATTTAGAAGAAGCATTCATTATGCTTAATGGCACTCCAATTTCATTATTAAAATTGCTAATCGTCTTAGAAGAGTTTTTTAATACTGATGCGATGATGTTTGTTGTAGAAGTTTTACCATTGCTGCCAGTTATGCAAATAAGTTTACCTTGATAGGATCTAATTATACTTTTAGAAATTTTCTTTAAAGCTTGAATGGAGTTTTTAACATAAATAATTCTTTTATCTTTTGTTTTTAAAAACCTCTTATCATCAACTATTGCAATTGATGCACCTTTCTTAAAAGCATCTTCTACAAAGTCATTTCCATTAAAATTAATACCATTTATGGCGATAAATAATGCATTTTTTTTAATTGTCCTAGTGTCAATTGAGATGTTTTTTATTAAAACATTCTTAATAATTGATATATCTAAATGCTTTGATAGATCATTAGAATTATTTATAAATTTCATTAACTACCTCATGGTCACTAAAAAATGAAATTATTCCATTCTCTTCCTGTATCTCTTCATGTCCTTTTCCTAGAATGGCTAAGCAATCATTCTCTCCAATTAACGTGCTTCCATGTATGATAGCTTTTTCTCTATCTCTAATTGGGATAACTTTTTCTAAAGTATTATTTTCTATAGCATCTTTATAAATATCATCAAAACCTTCATCTCTTGAATTATCAGAAGTAAATATTACTTTTGATGCATGTTTTATTGCAATTTTTAACATTTCTGATCTTTTTGATTTATCTCTGTTGCCTCCACACCCAAATACAACCACTAAATTTTCAAAGTATTTTTCTAAAGAAGATAAAAAGAAATTAAATGCCCCAGGATTATGGGCATAATCAATAATAACATTGCTAGAAATATTAGGTATTAGCTCCGACCTTCCTTTTGGTAAATCTAAGAAAGATAAATCATTAACTATATTTTCATCGAAATATTCTTCTAAGTTGCCTATTGATGAAAGCGCGAAAACTAAATTATGTATATTAAAATCTGGAAACAAAGTACAAGTGAATTTAAATCTTTTAATGTTTTTCTTGGTCGTTTTTTTGTCATTTACTTTTAGGGTTAATAAAAATGTGGTCTTCTCAATACTACTTTCAATTATTTCATAATAAATATCTGAAAATCTATTTTTATTACTAATAAAAGTAACGTCATTGATATCCACAATAGATTTATAGCTCTCCATAGACCCTTTCAAATCTTCATCAATTATTTTTATAGATTCTGATGAAAGATTAAATATTTTAAACTTTGCATCTTGGTAAGCTTTCTCAGTTTTATGATAATCAAGATGGTCTTTCTCAATATTCAAAATAGACGTAGCTGCAAATTCTTCTATGTACTTTAATCTATTCTGTTCAAGGGCATGTGATGATACTTCAATACAAATTTGAGAAAAATTATTTTTATAAAAATTAAGAATTTCAAAATATTCAAATATATCTGGCGTTGTTTTGGAGGTAAAAGATTTATTTATCTTTGCATCATTCTGTTGAACGCCAAGAGTTCCTATATACAAAGAGTCATATCCTAAATGATTAAACAATTGATGGCATAAATATGCTGTTGAAGTTTTACCATTTGTACCTGTGAAGGCATGAATTTTTGGTGGATATGGAGCTTTATTGCCTTCACCATAAATAAAATCTAAAAATTCAAAGATTTTATTTCTCTGGGATTTACAAAGGCTAATTCTGCCCACATATGGGGTTTCTAAATCTTCTATAAAATAGACGTTATCTTTTGTGGATTTGTAATTAATATCATTGTGAATAGCTATAGATGCCCCTAAATCTAGAGCTTTGTTGATATATTTACTTCCATGGCAATTAGCCCCAGGCAAGCCAAAAAAAATTGAATCTTCTTTAACTTTATCCGTAGAATTGGTTGCGTTGGAAATTTTTGTTCCTTCAGGAAAATTTATACCTAAAATTTCTTCTAAGCAATGGTTTAACTCATTCATCTTCAAAATAACCTAAATGATTTAATGAACTCTCTGCAATCTTTGCAAATAATGGGGCTGCAACTGCACCGCCTGTATATGCATTAAGTCCAGGGTTATCTATTGAGACAAAAATTGTTAGTGATTCTTCGCTTAATGGAGTTATACCAATAAAAGATGAAATATATGAATCTTCTGCATATCCAGAACCTCTTCTTGTTTGGTGGGCTGTGCCAGTCTTACCTCCCTCAGAAAAACCTCTTATTTCTGCTGCCTTTCCAGTACCTTCTTTAACAACTTTTTCTAATGCTTTCAAAATATATGCTGCGGATTGATCTGAAATTACTTTCCTAGAAGTCACCTGCTCATTAAGTAATAACTGAAAATCTTTATAAACACCATTATTAGCAAAAACTGAATATGCTGATGCAATCTGAAATGGACTAACTTTTAAGCCATAACCATAGCCTAAACTTGCAAGCTCTTTATCTGAAACCTTTTCTTTAATATTCATATAACCAAATGATGACGATGGAAAGTTTATAGATATTGGTTTTGTAAATCCAAAATCATAATAATTCCTTTTTAAATTATCATAGCCTAATTTTAGCGCTACTTTTGAAGCCCCAACCTGACTAGAAAAAGCAATAATCTCTAGAGGTGTTAATCTTTCATAAGTCTTTGAATCAACTATTACTTTATCATTTAATTTTAATCTTCTTGGAATCTCAATATACTCATCATCCGTTATTATTTCTTTATCTATCGCTTTAGATAAAACAATCGGTTTAAGAACAGATCCTAGTTCATATGCTTCAACAAGAGCTCTATTTTTTTGAATTTTTCTTTGAGGATGATTTGGGTTATAGGAAGGATAGCTTGCCATCGCTAGCACTTCTCCATTTTTATTATCAAGTACAATTACTGAGCCTGCCTCAGCTTTGTTATCTCGAATAGCCTCAGCTAAATATTTATATGCAAAAAATTGTATGGTTGCATCAATTGTTAAATGGATATCTTTTCCCTGAATGGTTTTGCTTATCTCTATAGGCTGGGAAATAATCTCCTGCTTTGCATTTTTAAAATATTTTTGGCGCCCAGCTTGACCAGCTAAAACTTTATCATAACTTTTTTCAAGCCCTTCTTGAGCACCATCTGTTCCGTAGAAGCCTATTAAAGGAGCTATTTGATCACCTAATGGATAATGCCTACTATGTCTTAATTCAATTTCAAAATTCTCTAATTTTAAATTTTTTATTGCCGTAAGTTGTTTGTTAGATATATTCTTCTTTAGCAGCATCTTTTTGCTAAAAGATTCTTCTATAACCTCGATGTCTAAGTCTACTTTTTCTGATAACTTTAAAAGTTGAGATTTTGTAAACCCTTTAAGAGCATATGCATCATAATTAACTATTGAGACAGCTAGTGGAAATTTATTTCTATCAAATATACTTCCTCTAACAGGTACAACATCCTTATACTTTACGTATCGTTTATTTCCTTCGTTCTGCAGAAAATTACTATCTAAAAATTGTATTGAAAAAATTTTATAAATAATTGCTATAAGAGCAATAAGAATGCAAAAAAATATTAACAGGAATCTCCAATTTAATATTATGTTGTGTTTATTATTTATCATTGCTAATCTTTCTTGGCCTCTTCTTCTCCATACCTAAAGATTCTTTTGCAAACTTTTCAATACTTGCTGGAGAATTTTTAATATAAAATTGTGTAGTAAGTTTTAAATTTAAATCTTTTAAATTATCATGTTCGACTCTTAAATTTGCATAGTTATTATGCAATGTGCTTATTTCCCAAGATAACTTTATTTTTTCTATGCTTAGAAAGAATATGCCCATAAAAAGAATAAAAATATTTATTATAATTTTATTATTAATCATATCTTTTCAAATACCCTCATTATTGCACTTCTAGATCTTGGATTGCTATTCACCTCATCTTCTGAGGGCCTTATTTTTTTTGCAATACATTTGAAAGACTTCTCTAATTTATTATTTAAAGGTATATCTTTAGGATAATTTATTGATGAAGGTTTAAAAAAATTCTTTATTATATTGTCCTCAATAGAATGAAAGGCGATGGTAACTATTACTCCGCCTCTTTTTAAGATTTCTTTAGATATTTGCAAAGATTTTTCAAATTCTTCTATTTCTTTATTGATAAAAATTCTAAACGCTTGAAATGATTTTGTTGCTGGATGGATTTTTTTAGTCTTTTCCGGATAGTTTTTCTGAATAATCTCTGCTAATCCTAATGTTGTTTTAATTGATTTATTTTTTCTCTCTTTGTCTATTACATCTGCAATTAGCTTGCCGTGCTTTTCATCTCCATACTTATATAATATTTCTGTAATTTCTTTCTTTGGTGCTTTTTCCAGCCATTCTGCAACTGTTATTCCATCAGAGTTGTTGAAGCGCATATCAAGAGGCCCATCTTTATTAAAACTAAACCCTCTATCAGGTTCATCTAAATGAGTTGAGCATGTTCCTAAGTCATAAATAATCCCATTTACACTTTCGGTTTTAAAATATTTATCTAGATTTTTAAAAGAATCATGAAAGCTTTTAAAGTTTTTCTCTTTAAAGTCTTGTGAAAATTTAAATGCATCAGGATCTTTATCAAAAGATGATAAAAATCCTTTAGATGAAATTTTATTTAAAATTAATTTTGAATGGCCGCCTCTTCCAAAAGTACAATCAATATAAGAACCATTCTTGTCTTGAATAAGAAAATCAATAGACTCTTCCAGCAAAACTGGAATGTGTAGCATTTTAATCTACTTGCTTTCTCATAAAAGTCGGCACATCAAGGAAGTCTATTGCCTCTGCAGACGATGCGCCAACTTTCTGACTTGTTTTATCTTTATCTAAACCAACTGGATTTAGTTTCATAGCAGGTTCATTATCAATAACTACTGATGGAGCTTTTTGATCAACTCCTGTCGCAACAATAGTTACTTGAAGGTCATCTCCTAAACTTTTGTCATAGACTAAACCATAAATAATGTTTGCATCTTCGCTTACAATTTCATCAACAATATTTGCTACCTCGGTCTGATCTCCTAGAGTTGGTTTTTTAGCGGTTATGTTTACTAAAACCCCTCTTGCATTTCTTAAATTAATATCTTCAAGTAACTCACTTTTAACAGCTTGATCACCTGCCGCTTTAGCTCTATTTTTACCACTTGCTCTTCCTGTGCCCATCATGGCTATGCCTTTTTCAGACATTACCGTCTTTACGTCAGCAAAATCAACATTAATATGTCCTTTTTTCATAATGATGTCCGAAATTCCCTGAACAGCCCCCCTTAAAACATCATCTGCTTTAGCAAATGCTTCTGGCATTCCTGTTTCTTCTCCTAAAATTTCATAAAGTTTTTGGTTTGGAATTGTTACCAAGCTATCTACTTCTTCTACTAATGCTGCAAGACCTTTTTCAGCAGCTGCCATTCTCTTTTTTCCTTCAAACTTAAAAGGCTTAGTTACCACTGCAACTGTAAGTGCTCCAAGCTCTTTTGCTATTGAGGCTACTACAGGTGCAGCTCCGGTACCTGTTCCTCCTCCCATACCAGCAGTTATAAAAATCATATCTGCACCAGATAATAATTCTTCTATAGCCGTTCTATCGCTTTCAGCAGCTCTTCTTCCGATATCAGGGTCTGCTCCAGCTCCTAGGCCTTTGGTTAATCCATTACCTAATTTTAAAGTTATTGCTCCTTTTGCACCTGAAAGAGCCTGAGTATCAGTATTTGCACAAATAAAATCAACGCCTTTTATATCATGATTTATCATATGTATGACAGCATTACCTCCACCACCGCCAACACCAACTACTTTTATTTTAGCTCTTTCTATTTTTGACCCAACTACATTAATTTCCATATTATTTTTCCTAATTTAAAAAGACATTGTTTTAATACTTTCTGGAAGTACTACATCAAGAATTTCTGTAGATAAAGAACCGCCTGTTTGTCGCATTTCCCAATTATTAATGTTCCAAATTTCGAATTTATTACCCATGCCAACAAGAGCAATCTGCTTTTCTTCTTCTATCTCAGAATATTCTCTTAAGTCTGGCGGAACTCTAAGGAGCATTCTTCCTTCAATATCAATATCTGATTCGTAGGCATTACCCAATATGGTCCACTGGATATTCCTTACAATTGGGTCTAATCCCTGAAGTGATGTTAATTTATTTGATATTGCATCCCATTCTAAACCTGGATAAATTTTTAAAGATGGGTATTGAGGATCTTTAGTTATAACAATCTTGCTATTTTTCTGTATTTTAAAGTCATTCCTATACCTTGCAGGAATTAAAAGCCTTCCTTTCGCGTCTAAAGATACAGTGTTAAAACCAAACATCTACAAAATATAATGTCTTTTTACACACTTTGCAACACTTTTACACACTTTTTCACACTTATTTGGATAAAAGGCATGTTATTGAAAACAAGTGAGTTGGTTTGTAAGCCGGATTCTGTAAAAGATGATCATCTATCTTGATATTATGTTGCCATAATATTCTAGCAACCTACCCAAATCCAAAGCGAGCAACTTTATTGGATCTCTATTTGGTTTTGCTTCAGGCTGGGGTTTACAATGCCTTAAATGTTACCATTTAAGCGGTAAGCTCTTACCTTACCTTTTCACCCTTACTAAAAATTAGCGGTTTATTTTCTGTTGCACTATCCGTAAGCTCACGCTTCCCAGGAGTTACCTGGCGCCCTGCTCTTTGAAGTCCGGACTTTCCTCTAATAAATTAGCGATCATCCAACCAACTCAAGCACATTATAATGATTTTTTATGTTTCTATCAGAAATTTATATATATCTCTCTTATTTTGCTTAGTTATTAATGAAATAAGCTTTGCTGATTCTGAGGCCGGCAATCTTTTTAAGAATTCTTTTTTAATCTTACTATCGATTTTTAAATTAGTTTTAATATTCTGTGCGCCCTCAATTACAATTACTATCTCTCCTTTTAAATGAATTTTTTCTTCTTTAATTTTACCTAAGATATTCGATAATTTATCACTTATAACCTCTTCATGTAATTTCGTCATCTCTTTACATATGGATATTCTTCTATTTGAATTTAAAAATTTTAATAAGTTAGAAATAGTTTTTTCTAGTCGTTTTGATGAATCAAAGAAAATAGCTGTCTTATTTTCATATTTTAAATTTTCAAAACACTTTGCTTGCTCAATACTTTTCCTTGGTATAAAGCCGAAAAAAGAAAATTGATTAGTTGGGAGTCCTGACATCACCAATCCGCTTATTACAGAAGATGGTCCTGGTATCAAAGTATATGAAATACCTTGTTCTAGACATTCTCTTATTAACTTATATCCTGGATCTGAAATAGCAGGAGTTCCTGCATCTGAGACTATAGAGATATTCTTATGATCCTTTGCATGTTTAATAATCTCTAAAGAAACTTTATCTTCATTATGTTCGTGAAAACTTTTACATTTTTTTTTGCAATTAATAAAATCTAAAAGCTTTTTAACATTTCTAGTATCCTCAGCATATAAATAATCTGCTGTTCTGATAACATCTATTGCTCTAAGTGATATATCATTTAGATTACCAATTGGTGTTGAAATAAAATTTAACATTTATGCATAATGAATATATGAAATCCAGCTTAACATTAATTTTATCTTGTTTGATAATGTTTATAGTTTCTTGCTCAAGCATTCCAACCCAAAACCAAAATAAATCAAATACTAAGCTTAATCTAAATATTGAAACATCTAATAAAAATAAAGAGATTATTATTGAATCTTTATTGAAAGAAAATATCAAATTTTCTATTAATTTTGATACCAATAATTCTTACTCATTAAAAGATGATGTCTTGCGCTCAAATATGAAATATTTTTGTAAAAGCTTAATTAATGAGCAACGAGACGTAATTGAGACAGCTATTTTTAATAAGAAAAGTAGCGATAATAAAAAAATATTAATTATTTATTCTGATAAATATATTAATTCTATTGAATCCCTTAAGGGCAAACATCCAAAAGAACTATATTATTTTCTTAGTAAGAAAAATTTTGAAAATAATATTCAAAAAATACTTCATGTAAATCAAAGTATCGAAAGGTATTCTCAGATTTCAAATCTTGATAAAAATTTAGAAATCCAACACAGCCCTAGAATAAGAAAAGATATATCTAAAATATATTTCTTAATAGATTATGATCTTGGAAAAACAATAGTCCCAATTTTTAAAAGCTATGCTTTAGATATAGATTTTTATTCAACTAGTGAGTTATTTCATGGTGCAACTGATATCAAGAAACTTGCTGATTTTGAGGGTACTTCTATCCCCTTGTCTTCAGTAATATTTAAAAAAATTATGAACAAAAACGATATTATAAATATTCAAAATGAATTTGAAATATTAATGATTAATGATTTTTTAGAAATTGAAAAAATATATCAAAATAATCTTTATAAAAGAAATGTGTTGCTAGAAACAGGATATACAAAAATTCAAAAAAATAAGTGCATTGATAGGAGTTTGCCTATTTGGAAAATTAATATGAATGATCTTATTCTTCAGACTTAAGGTCTCTTTCTAAAGATGACAAGCTATCAAGGAATCCTGGTCTTTCAAATACAGAATTTTGATAATCAATTAATGGTTTAAGATGCCTATTAATTGGCAACTTTATTCCTATTGAAGGTAGACGCCAAAGAATTGGAGCAAAACAACAATCAACTAGTGTAAATTCATCACACATAAAATATTTGTACTCTTTAAAAGTTGGTGCTATTGAAGATATCTCATGGAGCAATTCTTCTCTTATTTTCATAAGCTCTTTTTTAGATTTATTTTTCTCTATTAGCTCATCTACCATAGGACACCATTCCCTATCAATTCTTAACATAAGAGTTCTGCTATTAGCTCTAGCTACAGGGTATACAGGTAATAGGGGTGGATGTGGAAACCTTTCATCTAAATACTCCATCATTACAGAGGGATCATGAATAGCAAGATCTCTATCAACAAGAATTGGTAACTTCTGATATGGGCTAATTGATATAATATCGTCAGGCGTGTCTTCAGCTTTTGATTCAATAATTTCTGCTGATATATCTTTTTCCGCTAAAACAATCCTAACTCTTTGACTGTAATGGTCATCTCTGTCTGAATATAAAATCATATTTTCCTCAATTATTTATTATAGTCTTTATGGTACTCTCTATATAGCAAAGAAGATAAAGCAGTAAATATTAAAAAGTAAAAAACTACATACCATCCAATCCTCTCTCTTGCAGCCTTACTTGGTTCACCAATATAAACTAAAAAATTGGTTAAATCATAAATTAAGCTATCAAACTCTTCTTTTGATAGCTGGCCTGTCCCTTCTTCAACTTCAAGAAAGCCGCACTTTTCTTTTGTAATAGTTTTTCCTAATTCGTCTCTTTTCTCTCCACCATTCCTTGCAATTACAGGTATATTTTTACAAACTAATTTTTGATTGCCTTGGAGCGATAAGAGTACATTTGGCATTGCAGTCCCCGGATATACCAAATTATTTACTCCATATTGTTTGGATGAATCTTCATAATAAGCTCTTAAATATGTATATATCCAATCATCACCTTTATATCTAGATACTAATGTTAAATCTGGTGGTGCAACTCCAAACCAATTAGCTGAATCTTCTGGCATTGCGCCTATCATTAAGTCACCAGGCTTTATTGATTTATCAAATACTAGATTCTCAAAGAAAATATCCTCAGGAATTTTAAGATCTTCAGCTACTCTTCCCCATCTAGAATACTGTAGTGAATGACATCCATAACAATAATTTATGTATGTAGAGGCGCCTCTTTGAAGAGATTCAATATCATTAAGCGAATATTTAAAAACATCACATTCTCCATAATCTTTACAAGGGCCCCCTTCTGCAGCATATAAATAACTCGAAGAAAGCATAAATAACATCAAAAAAATTTTATTTTTAAAAATATTTATATCAATTTTATTTGTAATCATAACCTTTCAGGAACTTCTTTAGTTGTTTCATATTTTGAATAAATTGGCATTAATAAAAAATATGCAAAATATATGACAGTGCAAATAACACTCATAGTTTTTCTGATCTCAGTAACTCCTACTGTTCCTAAATATCCTAATGTTAAAAAACTTACTCCAAATAAAGTTATTGCGATCTTGCTGTAGATTCCTTTATATCTAATTGATGCAACCTTACTTCTATCAAGCCATGGAACGATAAAGAATATTGCTACTGCGGACGCCATAACAATCAAACCACCTAAAGGGTCAGGAATAGCTCTAAGCATTGTATAAAAGGGCGCGTAATACCATACCGGTGCAATATGATCAGGTGTTACAAGAGGATTGGCCTCTTGAAAGTTAGCCATTTCAATAAAATAACCGCCACCTTCTGGAAAGAAAAACATAATAATCGAGAAAACTGTCATAAAAACACCTATCGCCACTAAAGCATTAAGAACCTTGTAAGGAAAAAATGGGACACTATCAAGCGGAACCCCATCATCATCAAGATATTTCTCAATATCTACACCTTCTGGATTGCCAGCCCCTACTTCATGTAAGGCAACTAAATGAAGAAATACTAAAGCTATTAAAACTAGTGGAAGAGCTACTACATGTAATGCAAAGAATCGTGAAACAGTTATACCTGAAATATAATAGTCACCTCTTACCCATAATTCTAAAGATTCTCCAATATACGGAATAGCTCCAAATAGTGAAATAATTACTTGTGCTCCCCAATATGACATTTGACCATATGGTAAAACATAGCCTAAAAATCCCTCTGCCATCATTGCCAGATATATAGTACATCCAAAAATCCAAACTAATTCTTTTGGTTTTTGATAAGAGCCATATAAGAGTCCTCTAAACATATGTAAATACACAACAGCAAAAAATAATGATGCTCCTGTTGTATGCATATATCTAATCACCCATCCATAATCAACATCTCTCATAATATACTCAATTGAAGAAAATGCCTGTTCTTCTGTATTTGAGTAAGGCATTATTAGCCAAATACCTGTTACTATTTGAATAATTAACGTTACAGCAGCCAATGCCCCAAATAAATACCAAAAATTAACTTTTGATGGAACAGGATGTTTTGAAAGATGTCTTTCAAATGTATTTACAATTGGTAATCTTTTATTTAGCCAAGAAAATAATTTAGTAGCAATTTCAGCCATTTTATAACTCCTTATCCTCTCCAATTGTTAATATACTTCCTTCAAACATATGCGGAGGTACTATTAAATTTGTAGGTGCTGGGACACCCTTAAAAACTCTTCCAACTATATCAAACATTGATCCATGACAAGGACAAAAAAAGCCACCATTCCATGTTGCATCCCATGGTTTTGATTCAACCTCAGGAAAATATTTTGGCGCACAGCCCAAATGAGTACAAACACCAGAAAAGACAGAATATTCAGGACTTCGAGATCTTGAAGCATTTAGACCTTTGTAAGGCTCTTCAATTTGATCTGAATTTGGATCAGCTAATTTGGATACACTTAAATCTAAACTAGCTAAACTTTCTTTGGTGTGCCTAACAATAAACACTGGCTGTTTTCTCCATGCAACTTGTATTTGTTGACCATATTGCATCTTTGATACATCTAATTTGACTGGTGCTCCAGCTGCTTTAGCTTTTGCACTTGGGTTCCATGCAGCTATAAAAGGTGTTGCAGCAAAAGGCAAACCCGATAAACCTACAGCACTTGTTAGGCCAATCAAAACCTTTCTTCTTGTTTTATCTTTTTCTTGCATTTAGGATGTGTGCTACTCAAAATAACAGCAAAATTATATCATAATTCAGTACTATAAAATCTGCTTATAAATAGAAATAACTTTGAATAAAGTAGAGGTTTATCTTTTAGAAAACTGTTTACTTTTTCTTGCTTTAACCAAGCCAGGCTTCTTTCTTTCAACTTTTCTAGGATCTCGTGTTAAAAGACCAGCCTTCTTAAGTTGAGGTCTTAAATCTTCATCATATTTTGTTAATGCTCTTGAAATGCCGTGCCTAATTGCGCCAGCCTGACCAAAATTACCGCCGCCCTTAACTTTGATATCAATATCAACTTTTTCAACTAAATCTACAAGCTCTAATGGCTGGATTACTAACATTTGAGCAACCTTTCTGCCAAAATAATCATCAAGCTTACTATCATTTACAACAATATTACCCTTACCCTTTTTTAGATATATTCTAGCTGATGAAGTTTTTCTTCTTCCTGTTGCGTAATGGACTTCTTTACTCATAAACTAGGATTCCATTCTATTGGCTTTTGAGATTCATGGTTATGTTCTGAACCTCTGTAAACTTTTAACTTCTTAATCATTGATCTGCCTAATTTATTTTTTGGCAGCATGCCTTTGACAGCCTCTTCTATAACTCTCTCCGGATTATCTTTATTCAAATCTTTAAATGTTTTTGTTTTTAGGCCACCAGGATATAAAGAGTGACGATAGTATTTTTTGTCTGTAAATTTAGAGCCAGTTACTTTTATCTTCTCAGCGTTTATAACAACTACATAATCACCTCCATCAGTATGAGGTGTAAAAGTGGGTTTATCTTTTCCTCTTATCTTATCAGCAATTTTAGTAGCAACTCTGCCAAGAATCTTATCTGTAGCATCAAGCAAAAACCAGTTTCTTTCAACTTCTTCTTTTTTTAATGTGTAAGTTTTCATAATCATTTGATTTGAGAAGAGAATATTAATGTTAACTTCGAAATATAGCAATATTTATGCATATAAATTTACTTTTATTTATCTTCTAAATAATCATAATTTTTCATTTCAGATAGCCTGCTAGCACACCTCTTCCATAAGATATCTAATTTTGTTCCAGTATATATGCTTGGGATATCTATATTATTAAAAAAAAATTTAACTTTAGTTTTTTCTTTATACGCAATGTCGATAAAGGATATAAACCTTCTAATAATATCAATTGAGTCATCATCAAAAGATTCAAAATTATTAATAAAAATCCAATCGAACTTATCACAAATAAATTTATAGTCTTTTGTTCCAGTAGCTTCTTTAAAAAAACTATTAAATTCAATCCATAAAAGATTATTTAGTACGATCTTACATTTAAACTTTCTGTTATTGATACTTAATATATTATTTGAAGCATCGTCAACACCAAAATTTTCTTTAATTAGCGCAATTATTTTTTCTTCTGAAAACATACCTCTGCTATCTTTTTTATCTAACTCAATAATATTCTTTGTTCTGTAATCAATGCCTCCATCTAATTCATAGATTTCTATTTTTTCTTTTAATAAATTTATTGATTTTAAAAATTTTTGTCTTTGTAAGCCATCCTTGTAAAGATCATCCGGATGCACATTTGAGGTAAGAATAAGCTTAGTGCCTGAATCTAAAAGACTTATTAAAAGGTCTCCTATTATCATTGCATCAGCAACATCCTCAACTTGAAACTCATCAATAAATATTAAACTGTTTTTTTTATTAATACTCTTAGAAACTTTTTTAAGCGGATTCTTTAGGCCAGAATGTTTATTTAATTCATTATGAATAAAATTTATAAAATCTATATAGTGAAAACTAGCAATACCTTCTCTTTCAATGCTATAAAGAAATGATTGAGTGATTAGTGTTTTACCCCTTCCTACATCTCCCCATATATACAACCCTTGATTGTCATTTTTGGTATTAAATATATTTCTCTTTTTATTAGTGATAGTACCTAATTTTTCTAATAAATTGATTTGGGACAAATCTGGATTTGCTCCTTGGTTTTTTAGCACATCAATGATATTTTGGATACTTAACATTATGAAATTTCTTCAAACATACGGACTTAGTTATATATTAGTAATATTATTAACTTTTGCAGGAACATGGTACTTTATATCCAATGATAAAAACAAATTGGTGTCAGCATCTGAAAAATCAATAACTTCTGTTGTAACAATTTCATCTTCTAATAATATCTCTTTTTCAGCCAGCCAGGGAGGCATTGGATCAGGCGTAATTTTTTCTAATGATGGTTATATTGTTACCAATTTTCATATTCTTTCTGGAAAAAATATAAATGTAAAACTAAATAATGGTAATAATTATCCTGCTGCTGTAATAGGCATAGATAAGAATGCTGATATTGCTGTACTTAAAATTAATACAAATGAAGAGCTTAGTCCTATTAATATCGCAGATTCAAACAATCTTAGAATTGGTGATAAAGTTTTAGCAATTGGTAATCCTTATGGAATAGGCATATCAGTATCAAATGGGATTATTAGTGCAACTGGAAGAGATTATGGAAATCCATACTTACAATTAATTCAAACAGATGCAGCAATAAACCCAGGTAACTCTGGTGGCGCTTTGATAAATGAAAATGGTAATTTAATTGGCATTAATTCAAAAATTTTTTCTAGAACTGGTGCATACCAAGGAATCGGTTTTGCAATTCCCTCTAATCTAGTTGTTCAGATTGCAACTCAATTAATTAGATTTGGTAAAGTCAAAAATCTTTGGATAGGTAATTTTAGAGTTGCAAGAGTGAGGCTAAATAACGATAACAAAATTGTTGATGGATTAAAGATAATAGAAATGGATGGTTTGGGACCATTATATGAAAAAGGTATAAGAGTAAACGATATTATAATTGGTGTGAATGATGGAAATGGGAATTGGAAGAATTTAATTCAATCTTTAAGATTTGCCACTTTAGGCGAAGATCTTAAATTGGAATTCTTTACTACATCAAATGAATTTTTAACTTTCAAATTTACTTACGAAGAAAATTAACTTAACTCGGCAATCTAACAATATCTGCGCCTAAATAATTTAATTTTTCTTCTATGCGCTCATAGCCTCTATCAATGTGATAAATCCTATCCACAACAGTTTCTCCTTTTGCACATAAGCCTGCAAGAATAAGACTAGCTGACGCCCTTAAATCTGTAGCCATAACCTCAGCCCCATAAATATTTTCAACACCATTTATTTTTGCATGATTTCCTTTCACCTCAATATCACAACCCATTCGATTTAATTCTAAAATATGCATAAATCTATTTTCAAAAACAGTCTCATAAATATTTGAGGTCCCATTAGAAATAGCATTAATAACAGAGAATTGTGCTTGCATATCTGTTGGAAATTCTGGAAAGGGAGCTGTAGTAATATCAACAGGCTCTGGAATACTTTTTTTCATTGAAATTGAAATAGATTTTTTATCATAACTCAACTTAGCTCCTGTATTTTCTAATTTATTAATAACTGTCATCAATCTTTCTGGGTTTATTCCATCGACAGTAATATCTCCTTTGGTAACTGCTGCAGCTACTAGATATGTTCCTGCCTCTATCCTATCTGCAGGTATATCATATACAGTACCTTTTAAGTTATTCACGCCTTCTATAATTATTTCATCTGATCCAGCACCTTTAATTTTTGCACCCATAGAATTAAGCATATCTGCCAAATCAATAATTTCTGGCTCTTTGGCAACATTTGTAAGCTTTGATGTACCTTCTGCAAGTGAAGCAGCCATCATCAAATTCTCGGTTCCAGTTACAGTAATTCCATCAAATCTTATTTCAGCTCCATGTAATTTTTTAGCCGTTGCTTCAATATAACCATTTTTTAGTTTTATTTTTGCTCCCATTTTTTTTAAAGCATCAAGATGAAAGTTGACTGGTCTAGTGCCTATAGCGCAACCACCAGGCAAAGCAATCTTTGCTTTACCATATTTTGCTATCAATGGGCCAAGTACTAATATGGATGCCCTCATTGTTTTCACTAATTCATATCTAGCCTCTATATCTTTTAGATTAGCTGACGAAATTGTAAAATCCATATTTTCATCAAGTAAAATTTCAGCTCCCATTGAACCCAATAATTCAAACATGGTTGTGATATCTTGAAGATAAGGCAGATTTCTAAGGGTAACTTTTTCGTCACATAATATAGTTGAAGCTATCATAGGTAATGCAGCATTTTTTGCTCCAGAACAAGAAATTTTTCCTTTTAGAGAGTTGCCACCTTTAATTAATAATTTTTCCATATTTAACTTGTTCTTGTTTCCAGGCTAAGCGCGTGCAAGTCACCAGACTGGAATTTACCTTCAAGAAGTTTCATTATCTTCTTGTGCTGATCAATTAGAGGCATTTCTGTAAAAACACTAGAAATTACAATTAATCTTAGATTGCATGAATCGCCTTCGAATGAACAAATAGCATCAGGTATATTCTCTAATATAATTTTTTTTATTATATCTTCCATTTATGAAATACCTGCATCACCCGCATCTGAAACCCAATTTTTAAGAGTTAATTCAATGTTCTCATCATAAGAAATTGCTAATGCTTGAAATTGATTTCTAAAAGTTAGCCCTAGATTGACTCCATTGATAATAATATTAACAATTTTCCAACCCTCATCACTCTTCCTTAATTTATATGAAATTGGATATTGGCTATTTCCGGTATCAAGCGTTTGTCTTACTTCTACATTTTTAATATCTAAATCTAATTCAGATTTAGGATATATAGTTGTTATAGTTGAATCGCCCCATTGCGCCAAAGTCTCAGCATATGTATCTAATAATGAATCTTTAAAAATTGATACAAATTCTGATCTCTGATTTTTACTAGCCAATAGATAATATTTTTTTCCCATAACACTTGCTGCAACTCTTCTAAAATCTATCATTGGCTCAAATATTTCTTTTATCTTATCTTCATATATGGTCCTATTTAATTCAAAAAGATCTGAATCATTTATAAGCACTTGAACCATTTTTTGAGCATTCTTATCTATAAATAAATAAGGATCTTCGTCAGATCTTATAAAAATCGAGAAAAATATAAATGAAAAAATAAAGAAATAGTTTTTATGTAAATGCAACATTGGTCTATTATAGCATTTGAGTAAACATAAATTTTCGAAAAATTTTATGAAAAAATTTAATTACATAGCATCTGCAAAAAGAACTCTTAAGATTGAGTCTGACTCAATAAAGAGTCTAATGAGTCAGCTTGATAAATCTTTTGATGATCTATGCAATGCCGTTATCACATGTAAGGGCAAGATAGTGATAATGGGTGTTGGAAAATCTGGTCATATTGCACAAAAAATTTCAGCTACACTTTCAAGCACAGGAACCCCATCTATTTTTATACACCCTACTGAGGCTGCTCATGGCGATATGGGTTTAATCAATAAAAAGGATATAGTTTTATTAATCTCAAATTCAGGTGAAACAGACGAGATAATAAATATTCTTGCTTCACTAAAAAGGCATACAAAAAAGATAGTTTCAATTTCAGGTAATAATAAATCAAAAATTGCAAAATCTGCTGATATAAAAATCCAACTTAATTCTAAAAAAGAAGCATGCCCATTAGATCTAGCTCCAACATCATCAACAACTAATGCATTAGCCTTTGGAGATGCTCTTGCAATTTCGCTTCTAGAGGCAAAAGGTTTCACAAAAAACGATTTTGCTCATTCACACCCAGCAGGAAAATTAGGAAAAAAATTAATTACTAGAGTAGAAGATTTAATGCATAAAGGAAATTCAATACCAAAAGTAACTCCGAACACCTTACTTGATAAAGCATTATTAGAGATAACTAAAAAAAATCTTGGGATAACTCTCGTAATAGATAAGTCTAAGGTTATAGGGATATTTACGGATGGTGACCTAAGAAGATGTATTAATAAAAAAGTTAACATTCAAAATACTCAGATTAATAAAGTGATGACTAAAACTTTTAAAACCATTGGATCAGATGCATTAGCAGTAGATGCAGCAGAAATAATGGAGAATAATAAAATATTTACTCTTGTAGTAATGAAAAAAAATAAATACGTTGGAGTAATTTCAATGCATGATTTAATTGAAGCAAGGATACTTTAATTGAAGAATTTTTATTTCTTACTATTTGTACTATCTTGTATTTCAATAGAATTATCATCAAGTTTTGATAATGATATTAGAATAAAGTCAGACGCTATTGAATTTTTAGAAAAAAATAATCAAATCAATTTTCTTAATAATGTAGAAATTAATTCTGATTTTGTAAATATTAAGGCTGACTCAGCTGTTTATGATGATATTAAAGATATGATATCTATTTTAGGAAAACCATCAACAATTGAATCAAGTAAAGAAGACAACTCTTTTAATGGAAATGCTGAAGAAATCATATTTTTTAATAATGAAAAAATTCATCTTATCGGTAATGCTTCCATGAAATACGAAAATATTTCTATTTCTTCAAATATAATAATTTTTAACCCAAGAACTGGAAAAATTTCTTCTGAGTAATTTATTGTGTTAGAAATAAAAAAAATATCAAAATCAATAAAGGATAAAACTATCCTCAATGAAATTAATATTAGAGTTGATTCAGGTAATATATGCGGACTTCTTGGGCCTAATGGTGCTGGGAAAACAACAACTTTTTATATAATTGCTGGATTAATAAGCTGTGAAAGTGGTGAGATTAATTTTTTAAACCAAGATATCTCAAAGTTACCCATGCATAAAAGGTCTAAATTAGGAATTAAATATCTCCCTCAAGAACCATCTATTTTTCAAAACCTTTCTGTATATGAAAACCTTTTAGGGCTAGCGGAGATGTCTTTTAATAACCAGAAAGATATTAAAAATTTTATTAATAAATCAATAGATGAATTTGATTTATCTGAGATATGTGATCTAAAAGGAAGGCAGCTATCAGGAGGCCAAAGAAGAAAAGTAGAAATTGCAAGAACTTTAGCAGCTGAACCGAAAATAATTCTTTTAGATGAGCCTTTTGCAGGAATTGATCCTATTGCTATTAAAGATATTAAAAATGTTCTCAAAAAATTATCAGATAAAAATATTGGAATACTAATTACAGATCATAATGTAAGAGAAACATTGGAAATATGTAATCATGCAGCAATAATTAATAATGGTGAAATAATAGCCCAAGGAATTAAAGAAGAATTAATTAATAATGAATTAGTTAAAAAAGTTTATCTTGGAGATATGTATAGTTAAGACATATGGCAATAACTCTTTCCAAAAAACTTAAACAAAAACAAAATATAAAACTAACCCCTTCTCTGAAAAAATCTATTGATTTACTGCAGCTGTCAAGGTTTGAACTCATAAAGAAAATTGAAAAGCATGTTATTGAGAATCCATTTATCGAAAAAGAAGATGTAGCTTTAGATAATCAAGAATCTTACGATCAAGATTTTAATTTTGATATAGAGTCTAAGGCAACTTTGAGAGAAACTCTTATTAAACAATTAGATGATTTTAAAATTAACAAAAATGAAATCAAGATTTCAAAATTAATAATAGATTGTATTGATGAATCAGGGAAGTTGGCTAATGAGATAAATGAGATTGAAGAGATTTCTAATTTCTTATTTAAAGAAAATGAAATTACTAATTGTCTAATTAATATAATCCATAAACTTAAGCCTTATGGGGTTGGCTATAGAGACTATAAAGAATGTATAAAGATACAAATCAATAACCGCCCTCTTCCAAACAAAAAAAAGTCATTAATAAACAGCATCCTTTCAAATGAAAAAATGGATGACATACAACAAATAAAAGATTCATTTTTAAAGGAAGGTTATTCAGAAGAAATCTTCAATGATGCACTGGATGAAATAAAAAACTGTGACTTAAGTCCTGGGCTTAATTTTGAAAGAATTGAATTTATAGCTGCAGATTTAAAAATTATTATTAAAGATAAGGGCATGAATGTAGATTTTATAGATGAAAGCTTTCCAATAATTAAGATCGATAATGAACTTATTGAGAATGTTAAACAAGAATTGAAATCAGAAAAGAATAAAGATTTATTAGAAAAAATTAATGAAGCAAAATGGCTCCTATCATCTGTAAAAAAAAGAAATGACACTGTCCAAAAAGTAGGAGAATATATCTGTTCAAAACAGATTAATTTCTTTGGAGATAATCCCTTAAAAATAAATACATTAAGCAATAAAGAAATTGCAGAGGCTATAGGATTTCATCCATCAACTATCTCTAGAATACTTCGGCATAAATATATAGATACTCCAAAAGGGATAATGCCTTTGAAAGAACTTTTAATTACATCTGTATCCAAAACTAAAAATGTTTCATCATTGCAATTAATGAAATTAATTAAAGATACTATCGCTTCTGAAAAAAAACCTAAAAGTGACAGAAAGATAGCGATTGAACTGAATAAAAAAGGGTTAAATTTAGCAAGAAGAACTATTTCTAAATATAGAAAAAAAAATAATATACCCTCTTCTCGATTTAGGTAATTCTTTTCAGGTTAAAATGAAGAAATGGAAAGTTCTAAAAATAAAGATAATCTAAAAATTATATTAGATGATTCATCTGACTTATCGCTCAATCAAATAAGAAGGCTTTTAAATAAAATGTCTGCATCAGAAATTGCACATGCCCTTGAATCATCGCCACCTACTCAGAGAACTCTTTTATTTTCATTACTTAAGACTGAAGAGGAAGGGGATGTTTTATTTGAGTTGGGTGAAGAAATTCAACAGGATCTAGTTTCAAAATTATCTAATGAGGAACTTACAGAAGCAGTAAAAGAATTAGAGTTAGATGAAATAGTTGATATTCTTCAGAATTTACCAGAAGAAAGAATGAAAAAAATTCTTTCTAAAATGTCACTAGTAGATAGAAAAAGAATAGAAATGGGTTTGATCTATCCTGATAATACCGCAGGAGGATTATTAAATACCGATGTAATAAGCGTTAGGCCAAATAATTCCATTGAGGTAGTAATCAGCTATCTTAGAGACCAAGGCGAACTTCCAGAAAATACAGATAAGATATTTGTTGTTAATGATGATAATGAATATTTAGGTGAATTATCAATAAGCTCAATTATTACTTCAAACCCTTTAAGGATTGTTAAAGAAATAATGGAATCAGATATATCTCCCTTAAAAACTGACCAAGATGATAAAGAGGTTGCAATTCTTTTTGAAAGAAATGATTTAATTTCATCTCCTGTTATAGATGAAAATAATAAGTTAATTGGAAGGATAACAATTGATGATGTGGTTGATGTTATTAGAGAAGATGCTGATCAAAATCTTTTAGGTATGGCAGGTGTTGCAGAAGATACATTTGCTCCACCTGGGAGAGCAGCAAGAAGTAGAGTTTTCTGGTTAACAATGAATCTAATAACGGCTTTTATTGCATCAAGTACTATTAATTTATTCCAAGACGTTCTAGATAAAATAGTTTACTTAGCTATATTAATGCCTATTGTTGCAAGTATGGGCGGCGTTGCAGCTACACAAACTTTAACTATAGTTTTAAGAGGGCTTACACTTGAGCAAATAAACACTTCGAATATTCGATGGTTATTTAAAAGAGAGTTGGCTGTATCAATATTAAATGGTATTGTTTTATCCTTATTAGTTGGTTTTATAACTTATGCATGGTTTCAAGAAACCATATTGTCTATTCTTATATCTTGTGCACTAATAATTAATCTTATTAGTTCGGTGATAGCTGGCATTCTAGTTCCTTTAATTCTTAGAAGGTTTAATCAAGACCCTGCAATTGGAGGAAGTGTGGTTGTAACAACAGTTACAGATGTTGTTGGATTTCTGTCATTCCTAGGCCTAGCAACTATTTATTTAATCTAATCTTTCTATTATTGGCTCTTCTATAGAACCACTTAATTTAAATTTGAATGTTGAAACATCATCAAGTCTTTCATCAAATATGTTCTCAAAAAATAAACCTCCTGCTAAAGCAGGAATTCCTCCAAAAATTGCAGCATACCAAGGAATATTTTCAGAAACTTTTAACCTCATCTCAAGATCTAAACTTAATTCGTTTAATAAACCATCTGAATCTTTAATCACTTCCCCCAACCATCTCATTTTAGCTTCAGAAGTTTCAACCTTTATAGGATTGCTAATCAATGCTCTATTTTTACCGATATAAAAATTGCCTTCTGCTCTATTTATATATAAATTTGGTGAAGTAATACTTGTTTCATTATTTATATTCTCAATAATTGCATTTAAATTAAAAATCTTTAATGCCTTTAGAAATGTTGAATCTGGCAGAGTTGCTTTAGATTCAAAGTCTTTAATAAGGAATTTAATATTTCCTTCTATATTTTTTAGCTTCTCTAGGCTTACCCATTGAATATTGAGATCGGTTGATAGAAATTCAAAATTATAATTTATTAAATCCTCAAAAAGATAATCTGCATTATTTAACTCATAAGACCCTCTTACCTTATACATATCAGTTATATTGTTATAGCTAATATAAGCTTTATCAATATTATTATATGGCCCTATATTCAAATTTTTACTTGTTATTTTTATATTATCTATAGTGGTTATCTTCTCATTCCTTAATAAATAAAAATCAATATCTTGGAAGGTATCATCATATGCTTGTATGTTTTTGCCAACGAATCGAAGATTAACATTTTCAACATTAAAGTTACTTTGAGATTCAATAATATCCATGCCTTTAAAATCAAATTTTGTATCATAAACATCAACTCTTATGAATCCAGTACTATCTTCTCTTATTGAACCATTAAGTCCCTGCCCTGAAAAAATTATATTAAATCCATTGTCTAACAAATTTATTTTTATATTCTGATTTACATATATATTTTTAAAGAAATCAAAATCTTTTATTCTTAAATTAATTGATCTCAAATTATCAGAATCGCTATCCATTCCATCGATTAATAATTCATTAACATCTAATTTAATAAGGTTTAAATAAATATGGAATCCGTCAGCAGGATTATTATTTTTAATTACATTTTCACTATTATTACCAAATATGAAGTAACCATTATTTTTTTCTCCTACAAATGAGTTATATAGATCACTCTTTATAAAATAAGTTGGTCTTGAAAGGTCAGCAATTTTAATAGAGATATCTAATCTCTCATTCCTAGATTTTTCTAGATCTTTTAAGATTGATGATATGTTTGTATTTAAAGAATTAGTTTTTAACTCCAATGAAACTTTTCCATCCTTAATTTCTATTTTTGATTTGAATTCTTCATAACCATCTAATGCAAAATATTCTGAATAGTCTAATAATTCAGACATTTCATATCTTAAAATTGAACGAAGCACAATTCTTTTATTTTCTACTAACATGGAGCCTTTCAAATCTTGATCTGATAAAGATGATGTAAATAAGCCAGTCAACTTGTCATCTAAATTTGTAAATAAAATTAAATTGATATCATTAATAAGGTATTCATCAATAGTAATTAACTTGGAATCAATAAATTTGTATTTATTTAAACTTTTAAGATTTTCTGTTTCTCTTTCAAAATAACCCATACTTTCAAGATTAAGATTAATTATATAATCTGAAAAATTTTTTAAATCGATTAGATTTTCCTCTTGAATCACTTTCTCATTAAAATTAAAAACTCCTGAATAAAAAAACTTATTTGAATCATGTCTATTAAAAATCTTAAGATTCTTAAAAAAAATATTATTTAACTTTCCATTAAAATTTGTAATTGAAGTGTTTCCATTGATGTTGATGATATAACTTTCATTGCTTTGAAAAATAAAATCATCTGTTTGAATACTTAAGTTGCCTATTCTTATTTTAAAACTATTTGTTGCTTTGGAGTTTGTTTGATTGCTGGAAGAGATGCCTTCTATCTCTAAAGCATTTAAATATAAATACCTATTAATGAATGTTCTTAAAAAATCAATACTAAGATATATTTTTTCTACTTTTAAAATTTCTTTACTTGCATTATTTTCTAAAAGTAAATTCTTAAAACCCAACTTAAGTTCCAGTAGTTTACTTTCTGAAGACATATCTTGGTAATTTATTTTGTATTCATCTAATAGAAATCTATCTATAAATTGAACTAAATTTTCTGGTTTATATATAAATAATGTATAAATTATTAATAAAGACGATACGAAAATTATAAATATTGAGGCCAAACTAATTAATAGTTTCTTTATTATCATTTTTATTTTCTAATATTTATAAGATTCCCTGAATACATTGAGATAAGTGCAATAAAGATACAAAAGAAAATATTAAATACTGCGCTAACCAATAAAGTTAAATATGAAAAATTATATAAATTTAGTATTAATTGGGTAAAACCTACATAAGATGCGGCTGAAAGACCAAAAAAAATACAAATTTGTAAATTAGAGAATAATTTAAAAGAATTTGAATATATATTTATTAAATATGTCGTTAAACAAAATAATATTGCATTTAATCCAAAATAAGAATTTGATATCAAGTCTACAAATAGGCCAAATAAAAAAGCTTCTATCGGATTGATATTTTCATCAGATTTATAAACGTAATATGAATAAAACAAAAAGGTTAAAGGAAAAATTATGTAGGCTTTTGATAATGCATTAGAAATACTTAATTCAATAAAATTAATAATCGCAATAATAAAGATAACTTTTATATAATTTTTCATTAAAAATTTATAACTCCAAATAATATACTATCCAAAGGGTTTGAAGATAGTTTAATTTTCAGCTCTGTATTATTTGAGTCAATAACCTTAATATCTTCTAAAATCCCAATTTTTATATCTTTTGGGTATATTCCTCCGAAACCAGAAGTTAAAAAATTTTGACCTATTTCCATTTCTTTGTTTGAAATCAATGGATTATAGTTACAAATTAGATAATCTGACATTCCACTTCCTCTTGCATTGCAATAAAAATCTTCAGAGACGTTTTTAATCGGCAGTGAATGAGAAACATCTGTAAGTAACATTACTTCTTTGTAATTCATTTCATGAATTATATGACCAATAACTCCTGAACTATTAAAAACAACACCCTCAATAAGACTTTCATTGGATTCTGTTAATAATTGAATATGTATTCTATGTTTATCGCAACAATTAAAAATACCTGGGTCTAAGTTTTTTAATTGGGCCATATGAAATGGCTTATTGAGATTATTTTGATCTAATTCTTCTAAAAACTTTTTATCTTTGAAGAATTTACTATCCTGTGATATTAAGTATTTTTCTACATAACTTTTTTCTAGGGCAGTGTGAAGTTCCTTGTTTTCTTTTATTAATTTATTCTTAAATTGAAAATGGTTTCTAAAATCCATAATTGGATCTATAGAAAAACTTTTAATAAAAAAATGTGTTGAAATTTGAAATGAATTAAATCCATTCTTTATTTTTTGAAAATTATTAGTATTTATATCAACATATAGGATAAAGCCACCTAAAAAAATCAAAAATAAATAGATTATTTTTTGACCAGTGGATGGCGAAATCCTAGTCATTTAGATTACTCTGTAGATAAGAGATCTATATTGTATTTACTCATTATTTCAAGAGCCTGCCCACCCCCTCTAGCAACACATGTTAATGGATCTTCAGCAATTATTACTGGTATGCCAGTAGAGTTTGATATCAATTTATCTAAGTCTCTTAGTAATGCTCCACCGCCTGTTAATACTATACCTCTCTCTGCAATATCTGCAGCCAATTCTGGTGGAGAAAGTTCTAAAGCATTTCTTATAGCTCTAACAATTCCATATAAAGGATCTTTCATGGCCTCAAAAATCTGTTCACTATTTATTGTGAACGTTTCAGGTATGCCTTCTGCTAAGTTTCTACCAGTTATAGACATTTCAGTTTTATCTGATTCTGCAGTAGCGCATCCAATAGTATATTTTATTTTCTCAGCAGTTGAATCTCCTATTACACATCCATAATTTCTTCTAATCCATGAAGTAATAGATTCATCCATTTTATCTCCACCTATTTTTACTGATTCAGAGAAAACAACCCCATTAAGAGATAAAATTGCTATTTCAGATGTCCCGCCTCCAATATCAACAACCATATTGCCGCTTGCCTCTTCAACAGGTAAGCCAGCTCCAATTGCTGCAGCCATTGGTTCTTCAATCAATTTAACATCTCTTGCTCCTGCGCCTAGGACTGATTCTCTAATTGCTCTTCTTTCTACTTGTGTAGATCGACATGGAACACAAACCAATACTCTTGGACTTGGTTTTATAAATAACTTTTCATGAACTTTTGCAATGAAATGTTGTAACATTTTTTCGGTTACTTGGAAGTCTGCGATAACGCCTTCTGAAAGAGGTCTTATTGCTTTAATGTTGCCCGGAGTCCTTCCTAACATCTTTTTTGCCTCAGTGCCAACAGCTACTACAGTTTTTTGCCCTCTAGATTCTCTTATTGCAACCACAGAAGGTTCATTTAAAACTATTCCAACATCTCTGGTATAGATCAAAGTATTTGCTGTTCCAAGATCTATAGATAAATCATTGGAAAAAGCTCCTCCAACCATCTTAAGTAAGTTAAATTTCACGTAATTTCCTAAAATAAAATAATTTAATTAATATGTTAGTTAGGTTAATATCTCCCCACTAAACTATAATAATATCCTATATATGGACAAGAAAACAGTAACAACTATATCTTACTTATCAAGGCTCAGGATTGATAAAGAAAAAGAAGAAAAAATCGTTCAGGATCTAGACAATATTATTGAATTTGTTGATCAGCTAAATGATGCTGATACATCCGATGTAGAGCCTTTAACAAACCCATTAGAAAAGACAGCAAAGACTAGATCTGACCAAATAACTGCTAAAAATCTAAAGAAAGAATTATTAGAGATAGCACCCTCGTCTAACGATGATTATTTTCTTGTGCCTAGGGTAGTTGAGTGACAATAAAATATAAAACAATAAAAGAAATTAAAAATATGATTTCTCAAAAAGAGATATCAAATAAAGAAATTATTAAAGAAGTCTTTGACCAGATTCAAGAAAATGAGCACTTAAATGCGTTTATAACACTTAACAAAGAGGCCGCTCTTAAAAAATCTGAAGACTTAGATAATAATCCCATAGATTTACCTCTTGCAGGAATTCCAATTGCTCAAAAAGATCTTTTTTGTACAAAAGGCCTAAGAACAACTTGCGGGTCAAGAATATTAAATAATTTTATCCCGCCCTATTCAGCAACCGTAATTGAAAATCTTGAAAATGCAGGCTGCATCTCTATTGGTAAAACTAATATGGATGAATTTGCTATGGGCTCATCAAATGAAACAAGTTTCTTTGGTAATGTTGAAAACCCATGGGGCAAAAATTTAGTTCCAGGAGGGAGTTCTGGAGGCTCAGCAGCTGCAGTATCTGCCGGTATAGTTCCAGCAGCATCTGCCACTGATACTGGAGGCTCAATCAGGCAACCAGCTTCACTTTGTGGAATAACAGGTCTTAAACCAACATATGGAAGAATCTCTAGATGGGGAATGATTGCTTTTGCTTCAAGTCTAGATCAAGCAGGTCCTATGGCAAGAACAGCAGAAGATTGTGCCCTACTTTTAAATCAAATGTGCTCTCATGATAAAAAAGATACAACATCTTTAGATGATGCTATTCCAAATTTTGAAGAAAATCTAAACCAACCCCTAAAAGATAAAAAAATTGGAATCGTAAAAGATTTAGATTTATCAAGCTTAGACAATGAAGTGGTGAAAGTATATGAAGATTCTTTAAAAGAATTTGAAGCATTGGGCGCTAGTTTAATAGATATATCTTTACCAAATCTTTCTCTTTCTGTTCCTACATATTATGTTGTTGCTCCAGCAGAATGCTCATCAAATTTATCAAGATTTGATGGAGTTAAATTTGGAAGAAGATCTGAGGATCCTAAGGACTTAGAAGAACTCTATATTAAATCTAGGTCTGAGGGATTCGGTGATGAGGTTAAACGAAGAATCTTAATAGGCTCATATGTTCTTTCGGCTGGTTACTACGATGCTTATTATAAAAAAGCACAACAAGTTCGAAGACTCATAAAAAATGACTTTGATAAAGCATTTTCTAATATAGATGTGATTATGACACCAACCACAAGAGGTCCTGCATTTGAAATGGGTTCTAAAGGTAATGACCCTATTCAAATGTATTTAGAAGATCTATTTACAATTTCTGCAAATCTTGCTGGTTTGCCAGCTATATCTATACCAAATGGAAATATTGATAATAAACCTACTGGTATTCAGATAATTGGTAATTTTCTTGATGAAAGTTCAATCTTAAACTTTGCACATATGTTTCAAACTTCAACAAACTGGCACAAGTATACACCTGAAGGAGTGAAAGAATGAGCTGGGAAACTGTTATAGGTTTAGAAATTCATGTTCAGCTTTCAACAAAGTCTAAATTATTTTCTGGAGGATCTACAGAATTTGGAGCTGAATCAAATACACATGTTGATTTAATTGATATGGGATTACCAGGAGTTCTACCTGTAGCAAATAAAGAAGCATTTTATAAAGCGATTAGATTCGGGCTTGCAACCGGAGCCAAAATAAATCAAGAATCTTCATTTGATAGAAAAAATTACTTCTATCCAGATCTTCCAAAAGGATATCAAATTACGCAAATGACAAAGCCTATTGTTGAAAAAGGATCAATTAAAATTGCAACAGATGAATCTGAAAAGGTTATTAATATTACAAGAGCTCATTTAGAGGAAGATGCAGGAAAATCAATTCATGATTTGTTTGAAGGTAAAACTGGTGTTGATTTAAATAGAGCTGGTACTCCCCTTTTAGAGATTGTCTCAGAGCCTGAAATATCAAATGCAAAAGAAGCTGTGGCTTATTTTAAAGCAATTAGACAGCTTGTAACATTCTTAGATATCTGTGATGGGAATATGGCACAGGGATCGATGAGATGTGATGTAAATGTTTCTATTAGAAAAAGTGGTGATAAAAAGCTTGGAACAAGAGCTGAGTTAAAAAATATCAATTCTTTTAAGTTTATTGAAAAAGCAATTAATTATGAAATTGATCGACAAATAAGAGTTATCGAAAGTGGTGAGTCTGTAGTTCAAGAGACAAGACTTTATGATAGTGAAAAAAATGAAACTAGGTCTATGCGCTCAAAAGAAGAAGCTAATGATTATAGGTATTTCCCATGCCCAGATCTTCTTCCGGTAGTAATATCAGATAAAGAACTAAAGGATATTAAAAATAATCTACCAGAACTCCCAGAAGAGAAAGAGAATAGATATATTTCAGAAATTGGTCTCGAAGAATCAGAAGCAAAAATTATATCTTCATCCAAAACAATGGCTAATATGTTCGAAGAGGCGTCTTCAAAAACTGATGATGCTAAATTAATTGCTAAATGGTTAGTTGGAGACATTAGCGCGCTTTTAAATAAAGATAATATAGATATTGAAGAATCTAATTTAACTCCAGAGAACTTTGGGAAATTAATCAAAAGAATTTCAGATAATACTATCTCTGGGAAGATTGCAAAATCAGTTCTTGAAGAAATTTGGGAAAGTGGTTCTGATGTTGATGAAATAATTAAAACGAAAGGACTTGTTCAAATCCAAGATGAATCGATTTTAGAGGAAATAGCCATGAAGATAGTTGAATCAAACCCAGATCAGGTTGCTGCCTATAAAAGCGGCAAAGATAAACTATTTGGATTTTTTGTTGGTCAAGTTATGAAAGAAACTGGAGGCAAAGCAAATCCTAAAAGCGTTAATGAGATTCTTAAGAAATTATTAAAATAATCTTTAAACAATAAACATGCTGAGAGTCTCAGCAACAAATGCTGGTTTCTCGATGCCTTTAATCTCCATAGTAACTTCAAATTTTGCTAAATATTGGCCAGGATTTTTTTCATTAATATCCATGCACTTCATTATAATTCTTACTTCAGAGTTAACTGGTACTGGGCTTAAAAACCTTACCTTATCTAACCCATAATTGAGGCCCATTTTAGTTCCCTCAAGAACCATACCGATTTCTTGTTCGAAGGGTATTCCCGCAACCAAAGATAGAGATAAAAATCCATGCGCAATAGTAGAGCCAAATACTGGTGTTGCCTGCTCAGGATCAACATGAATAAATTGATGATCCATTGTTGCATCTGCAAATTTATCTATCCGCTCTTGATCAATAACAACCCAATCTGATATACCTACTTCATTTCCTATTACTGAATCAATTTCTGATGTTTTTACAACTTTAAGCATATTATTTCTCCATATAATAATTATTATATTCTTCCCTAAGTTCAAACTTTTGAAGTTTGCCTGTTGCTCCATGCGGGAGCTCTTTTAAGAAAATAATCTCATCAGGTAACCACCACTTAGCGACTTTGTCACTTAGAAAGTCAATAATGCTTTGCTTTTCAATATCTTCTCCTGAATTAGTAACAATAAATAACATCGGTCTTTCGTCCCATTTGGGATGAGGAATTCCAACTACACATGCTTCAGCAACTTCTGGGTGCCCAAAAGCTGCATTCTCTAGATCAATTGAACTAATCCACTCACCACCAGATTTGATTACATCTTTAGCTCTATCTTTTATGGTCATGTATCCATCTTCATCTAATACAGAAATATCTCCAGTATCAAACCACCCTTCTGCATCGACTGCATCCTTTTCAGCTTTAAAATATTTCTGAAGAATCCATGGTCCCCTAACCAATAGATGACCTTGTGATTCACCATCATGAGGAAGATCATTTCCGGCATCATCAACAACTTTTAATTCAACGCCATAAATTGGTCTACCCTGCTTAAGCTGTATTGCATATTTTTCTTCTTTACTCATACTTTCCATTTCTGGAGTTGGAATATTTGTAGTGCCCATAGGACTCATCTCAGTCATCCCCCATGCATGAATTACATTTACATCATGTACCTCATCAAATTCTTGTAGTGTTGCTAGGGATAAAGCTGATCCTCCAATAATAGTATTTTTAACTGAACTTAAAATTTTATTATTTTCTCTGCAATAAGCTAAAAGACCCATCCATATAGTTGGAACTCCAAATGCTAATGTAATATCCTCTTGTTCAATAAGTTCGTATAAAGGCTCTCCTTCCATTTGCATTCCTGGCATAACTAATTTTAGACCTAGCATAGGTCCAAAATAAGGAATACCCCATGCTAAAACATGAAATAACGGAACAACCATCAGGATAGAGTCATCAGGGCTTATGGTCATTGCTGTTAAAGCAGCTTGGGCATGAATAACATTTGATTTATGGCTATATAAAACGCCCTTTGGATTCCCGGTAGTTCCAGATGTATAACAAAGGCCGCATGCTGCATCATCTTTTAAAGTTGGCCAAATGTAATTTTCATCTCCACCCTCAATATATTCTTCATAAGAAATAGCATTCTTTAAAGAAGTTTCAGGTAATTCATTTTTTTCACATAAAACAATATATTTTTCTACAGTTTTTACTTGATCTTTTATTGCTTCAAGAATTGGAACAAAGGGAGTTTCTACAAAAATTATTTTATCTTCAGCATGATTAATTATATAAACCGCTTGTTCTGGATGAAGTCTAAAATTTAGAGTATGTGTGATAGCCCCCATTCCAGATATACCATAATACATCTCTAGGTGCCGATATGTATTTAAAGCTAACGTAGCTAATACATCTCCCTCTTTGTAACCATCTTTTTCTAAAGCTGATGCAAGCTTTCTAGATCTTATACATACTTCCTCATAATTTGATCTATGGATTTCACCCGAAACTAATCTACTTATAATTTCTGTTTTAGGATGAACTTTTTTAGCATGCTCAATTATTCCAGCAACATTAGGTGTCCACTTCTGCATATCTCCAATCATTTCAATTGCTCCCTTATCTTGTTTGTATTAAATTATATAAGAAGCAACATTATTTGATAACAAAATTATGAATATAAAAGAAGGTATTGAAAAAAGATTTTCGGTTAGAGCATTTACCGATGAAGTTCCGAGCATGGATATTATTAAAGAAATTCTTATTACAGCAAATTCTGCACCCTCTGGAGGCAACATTCAGCCATGGAAGGTATATGTCTTAAATGAGGAAACTAAAAAGGCTCTAGCAGAAAAGACATTACATAATTTTGATAATGGTGTTCAAGAAGAGATTGAATACGACATTTATCCCAAACCCTTATCAGATGAATATAAAAAAAGAAGATATGAATGTGGAGCTGATATGTATAAAGCACTTTCTATTGAAAAAGATGATCTAGATTCTAGATTTAAACAAATTAGAGAAAACTATAACTTTTTTGGAGCTCCGCTTGGCATGATCATAACCATTGATAGATCTTTTGGAAATAACGGTTGGGGTCATGTGGGAATGTTCTTAGAAAATCTATGGCTTAGTGCTATTCATAATGGTTTAGGTTTATGTCTGCAAGAATCATGGTCGATTTATCCTAAAACTGTGAAAGAAGTTACAAATCATCCCGATAATGAAATAGTTTGGTGTGGTGTAGCAATTGGTTATGAAGATAAAGATGATCCAATAAATAACTATAGAACAAGAAGAGAAGAACTAGATTCATTCGTAAAATTCATTAAATAAGTCTTTAGTGTCTAATTCTATTAATTTTGAAAACTCCTATGCAAAAGAGCTAAATGAAATATGTGAAAAATGTATGCCTGCTGGTTTCTTAAAACCTGAATTTCTTATAAAAAACTATAGGCTTGCTGAAGAGCTAGGAATTGATAACAATTTTATTGACTCCAAAGAATGTTTAAGTATTTTCTCTGGGATGAGTCTTCCAAAGAGCTCGATACCAATAGCACAAGCTTATTCAGGTCACCAATTTGGGCATTTTAATCTTCAACTAGGTGATGGTAGAGCAATACTCCTAGGAGAAGTTCAAAATATGGATATTCAACTAAAAGGCATTGGCCAAACTCCCTTTTCTAGAAGAGGAGATGGTAAATCTGCTCTTGGACCTGTGTTAAGAGAATATGTTGTTAGTGAATTTATGCATTCAATTAATATTCCTACAACAAGAGCTCTTTTTGCTCTTAAAACTAATGAAACTATTTTTCGTGAAACAGAACAACCTGGTGGAGTTCTTACTCGTGTTGCAAAAAGCCATATAAGAATTGGGACATTTGAATATGCGAGGAGTAAAAATATAGAAACCCTAAAATCATTGACTGACTATTCGATTAATAGACATTACCCAGAATTAAATCAAACAGATAATAAATACCTAAGCTTCTTTGCTGCTGTCTGTGATAAACAAGCTTGCCTGATCTCTAAATGGATGAGTGTTGGCTTTATTCATGGCGTGATGAATACAGATAATATGACCATTTCAGGAGAAACAATAGATTATGGTCCATGTGCATTTATGGATAAATATGATCCAAAGACTGTTTTTAGTTCTATAGATCATAATGGGAGGTATGCATACCTAAATCAACCTGCCATTCTTGTTTGGAATCTTACAAAATTAGCTGAAACTTTAATTCCTTTAATAGATGAAAATAAGGAAAAATCAGTAAAGCAATTAAGTGAAGTTTTGCAATTAGTAATGCCCTCATATCAAGAATATTTCTATAAAGAATTTTGTGAGAAGTTAGGTCTTAATAATATTGATGATAAGAATATAAAAATAATTGATAAGTATTTAAAAATATTACATTCTGAATCAATAGACTTTACTTTGTCATTTAGAAATCTTGCAAAAATTGTTAATAAATCAATGAAGGTGGAAGATTCTGTCTTTAGAGAATCTAAAATTTTTGAAAAATGGTATAAAACTTGGAAAAAAGAAATTAATGTTGAAAATATATTTCAAGAAATGAATCTAAAAAATCCCTGCTGCATTCCAAGAAATCATCTAATCGAAGATGCACTAAAACATGCTGTTAATGGAGATATGGCAGAAATTAATTTAATGACTAAATTATTACAGGAACCCTTTATAGAAAAAGATAATTATGAAAAATATATGATGCCCTCAACCTCAGATGAACGATATGTTACCTATTGCGGAACATAAAAAGGTTATATTGAAAAGACTAAATAAATTATTCAAAAGTTCCTAAAGTAATTCTAGGAAGCTCCTGAAAGTCTTTTAAATTAATAATATCTATAAAATGATTACTTTTAAAAATATTTTCTACTTCTTCTTGTTGTTGATATCCATGTTCTAGCATCAGCATACCTCCACTCTTCAGAACTTCAGTTGACTGTTCAACAATTAATTTTATATCTCCGAGACCATTATCATTTGCAACTAAAGCCTGGTTGGGCTCATGTTTTAAATTTTCTAAGTGAGAGTCTTGATCTGCGATGTAAGGAGGATTGGTTACTATTAAATCAAAATATGCTTTTTTAAAGGATGAGAGCCAATCTGCATGAACAAGAGAAAAATTATCTACATTAAGATTATTCTTGTTAATTAAAGCAACATTTAATGCGTCCTCTGAGTAATCTGAGCCATAAACTTGGAAACTTGGATTCTTTAGAGCTATTGAGATGCCAATACATCCAGAGCCTGTACCAGCATCTAATACTTTCATTGAAGGTGAAGAATGATTATTTACATAATCAACTAAGATTTCTGTTTCAGGCCTTGGAATCAAAACCCTAGAATCTACATAGAAATCTTTTTCATAAAATTTGGTTGAATTAAGAATATAGTCTAAGGGTACTCCCTCTTTCTTCTTGTCGATAAATTCTTTAATTAAGTTTTGTTCTTCTTTGTTCAGCTCTCTATCTTTATCAACATAAATATCTTTATCACTAAAAAGTAATTTTTCTTTTAAATAAAAAATAAATTCATCTTTAATAGCATCGCTATTAAGCTCTTCCTGATAATAACTTAGCTTGTTACTCAATTATTCTGATTCGAGCTGTGAAAGCATGGCTAGTTGATTCTCTGCTAATAATGCATCGCATATAGTTTTTATGTCGCCATCCATAATTTGGTCCAAATTATGTTGTGTAAGTTTAATTCTATGATCAGTCATTCTACCTTGAGGAAAATTATAAGTCCTTATTTTCTCGCTTCTATCTCCAGTTCCAACCATAATCTTTCTTTCGCTAGCAATGCTTTCTTGTTGATTATCAATTTCTTGCTGTTTAAGCTTTGCTGCTAAAAGCGACAATGCTTTTTCTTTATTTTTGTGCTGAGATCTGCCATCCTGACACTCAACCACAAGACCAGATGGAATATGGGTTAAACGTACTGCAGAATCTGTCTTATTTACATGCTGACCACCCGCTCCAGAGGCTCTAAATGTATCAATTCTAAGATCATTCTTATCTATATTAATATCTTGTACTTCTTGTACTTCTGGTAGGATTGCAACAGTGCATGTTGATGTATGTATTCTTCCTTGCGATTCAGTCTCAGGCACTCTTTGCACTCTATGAACACCTGACTCAAACTTTAAAACTTTAAAAACACTCTCACCAACAAGCTTTGCTACTACCTCTTTCAAGCCACCCTGTTCTGACTGTTTTATATCTATGACCTCTAAATTCCAACCCTCTCTCTCAGAAAGCCTTGAATACATTCTAAAAAGATCTCCTGCAAAGATTCCAGCCTCATCACCGCCAGCCCCAGCTCTTATTTCTAAATAAGCTGATCCATCGTCAGCTGAATCTTTAGGCAATAGCATTAATTTAAGTTCTTGTTCTAATAATTCAGGTTTCCCCAAAGATTTCTTTAATTCTTCTTCTGCTAATTGTCTTAAATCTTCGTCATCAGAATTAATTATTTCATTAGCATCATTTATGCTTATTATTGTCTGATTGTATTCCTCAAATTTTTCAACAATTGGCTTAAGATCTGCAAATTCTTTATTTAATAAAGTATATTTATTAATATCCTTTGTTGTTTCAGGATCAAGTAGAAGTGTTTCAATTTCTTTAATCCTTTCTTTGAGTTGATCGAGTTTTTTCAGCATTGAATCATGCATTATCAAAAAACCTTTTTATCATTGATTCAATTATATGATTATCAATATTCTTTATTTCTTTAAAATTATTAAATTCAGGATTTTCTATATTCATTTCTTTAATTGATTTTGCCAATAGAGCATAATCTTTTGAAAACTTAAATTGCTCTATTTCTTTTAAAGATAAACCGTTTAAGAATTCTTCTAGCTGAATATTAATTTTATCTTTAAAGGTTTTAAGAGAGAGTGAATCTAATACTCTTTGGGATTCTAGAACAATTAAATTCATTGCTTTTTCAGCTTCTATAGAGCGCTGCCCATAATTTTCTTGAGTTATTTTCTCAATATCATCGATAGTAAATAAATATGCTTGTTCAATATTCCTTATCTCTTCTTCAATATTTCTTGGAACACCCAAATCTATTAATAGAATTGGTTTGTTTTGCCTTTTTTTTAGAGCATTTTCAATTGCCCCTTTCCCTATAAGAGGCATATCAGTCTCAGCTGAAGCAATTACAATGTCTGCAATTTCTAAAGCGTCATGCAGGCTATCAAATGAAGATGAAATAATTTCATAATTATCTAATAGTTTAATTTTCTTAATACTTCTATTTACTAAATTAATTTTATTTATTCCATTCTTGTATAAATTATTAATAAGGCTTGTAGCTAAAGAACCTGCCCCAACAACTAAGACATTTTGATTCTGTGGTTTTTCAAAAATATTTCTTACAAGCTTAAGCGCCAATCCGCTAACAGATAAAGAATTGAGCCCAATATTTGTTCTTGTTCTAGCTTTCTTTGCAATCTCAATAACTTTATTACTAAGATTTAGTAACTTAGCATTAATAATCTCTAGCCCCTGTGCGGTCTTGACTGCTTTTTTGAATTGTCCAAAAATTTCTTGTTCTCCAAGAACTTGAGAGTCAATACCAGATGCCACTTTACACATATGCACCAAAGCATCATGACCATCAAGAAAATAAAAACTATCTTTTGGTATATCATCTAATTTTAAAATCTTTGAAACTTCATTGAAAATTTTCTCAGAGATTCCTGCTTTTCCTAAAATATAAAGTTCTGTTCTATTACATGTGGATATCCCAAAAAATGATTCAAAGTCATTCTTGTAATTTTTTTTTAAATTATTATCTAATAAAACTAGATTAGAGTGATTTATAATAAATTTTTCTCTTTCGGAGACATTGGATGTTTTATGATTTATACCAAATAACTGTAATTCCATGATAAAAAATATTTTTTATGTCTTTATTCTAAGTGTCTTAATTTCGTGTGCAAGTTTAAATCCAATCGATAACAAGTCAATTAACTATCTAGGCAAATTATTAATCTATAAAGACAATAATTCTACTTCTTTTAATGTTGATATTAATCTTTCTAAAAATGAGTCTATTATACAGATTAAGAAACCATTTTATGGAAATGTTATAAATATTAGAACTTTTCGCTCAAAAGATATATTTTTTGGGCCATTAAGTGATATGAAGCCATTTAAAGTACCTGATTTAGTGAACGCTAAATTCCATTATTGGTTAACGCAATGTCTTTTATCTCAGAACTTAAATATTTTAAATAATGAAGAAGATGTTGAATACGAATTCATTTGCAGTAAAGAAAAGAATAAGACATTTTATAGTATTAAATATCAAGAATATAATCTAGAAGGATATGTTATTAAGAAATGATAGAAATAGATACTAAATCTCCAGCTAAAATAAATCTTTATTTAAGAATTTTAAACAAAAGAAATGATGGATATCATAATATCGAGACATCTTTTCAATATATTGATTTGTATGATTTTTTAAATTTTAAAGAATCAAAACATGATATATCAATAGACTCAGATAGCCCTGTCTTTAAAAATACTAACAATACGGTCTTTCAGGCTGCAAGCAAAATGAAAGAATATTCAAATAATTCTTTAGGAGTAAGTATAAAAATAGAAAAAAAAATACCGATTGGATCAGGTTTGGGTGGAGCGAGTTCAAATGCCGCATCAACAATTTTAGCTTTAAATAAATTATGGGGCCTTAATTTAAGTGATGAAGAGCTGTTCAATATTGGGAAAGAGATTGGTGCAGATGTTCCCTTTTTTATATTTGGTAAAAATGCATTGGGAGAAGGAATTGGAGATATATTAAAAAATACAGAATCAATTGAAAATAATATATTTATAATTGACCCAAAAATTCATAATTCATCCAAAGAAATGTTTACCTTATATGATTCATGGATAAAAAATAATAAAGATGCAAATGATTATTCACAGAATTCTTTTTGGAATATCTTTATTAAAGAAAATCATATAATTCAAAAATTTTATGATGAAAATATTAATAACTATAAATTAAAGCTTAGCGGTAGCGGATCTTGTATGTATGTAGAATATAAAGAAAGGCAAGAAATTGATCAAATACTTAAAAAAATACCAAGTAATTGGAGATTCTTTTTCTGTAAACCATTACAATATTCGCCGATATGTTATATCAAGTAACTTTGGGGTGTGGCCAAGCGGTAAGGCAACGGGTTTTGATCCCGTCATGCGTAGGTTCGAATCCTACCACCCCAGCCATGATTTATAATATATTAAGGGGTAATTATGAGTAATAGTAACTTTGATATCTTTACAGGATCAGCTAATCCTGAATTGGCTACTGAAGTTTCAAAAATTCTTGGTATTGATATTTCTCATGCTGATATCGGACAATTTTCTGACGGTGAAATAAAAGTTCAAATTGAAGATAATGTAAGAGGTCATGATACATTTATAATTCAATCAACTTGTGCGCCAACAAATAAAAATGTAATGGAAATTATGCTAATTGCTGATGCTCTAAAAAGATCATCAGCATCTAAAGTTACTGCTATCGTTCCCTATTACGGCTATGCAAGACAAGATAGAAGAGTAAGGTCAGCAAGGGTACCTATAAGTGCTAAAGTTGTTGCAGATATGTTTGCTTCGGTCGGTATTGATAGAGTGCTAACAATCGACCTTCATTCAGAAACTATTCAAGGTTTCTTTGATATGCCTGCTGATAATGTGTATGCAACAAAATTAATGGTTGATCACATTAAAGATAATAATGAAAGAAAAGAAGTCGTAGTTGTTTCCCCAGATGTTGGCGGAGTAGTAAGATCAAGAGCCTTGGCAAAACTATTAGATGATACAGATTTGGCGATTATTGATAAAAGAAGGGCTATTGCTAACCAATCAGAAGTAATGAATATCATTGGTGATATTGATGGGAAAGTTTGCATTGTTCCAGATGATCTTATTGATACTGCTGGAACATTATGTAACGCAGCAGATGCATTAAAAGAAAAAGGCGCTAAGGCTGTTAAGGCATATATAACCCATCCAGTGCTGTCAGGTCCTGCTATTGAAAGACTAAACAATTCATCAATTGATGAATTAGTAGTAACTAATTCAATTCCTTTGAACAAAGAAGCTCAAAAATGCAGTAAAATACGCGTCATTTCACTAGCATCAACAATAGCTGAGTGTATAAAACGATTAAGTAATGAAGAATCGCTAAGTGAAATGTTTTTATAGAGAGAATTATGACAGATCAAATAATACTAAATGCAGACTTAAGAGAAAGAACTGGGTCAAATAAAGCCCGGGTAATAAGAAATATTGATGGTATGATTCCAGCAATAGTCTATGGCGATGAAAAAGAAACTCTTAATATTAAACTTAAATTAAATGAGCTAACCAAAGCATCAGAAAATGAGCTTTTTTATACCCAAGTTCTTTTAATTAAAACTGGTGATAATGAAGAAAAGGTTGTGTTAAAAGAATTGCAAAAAGATCCAGCAAAAGGAAAATTTCTTCATGCTGATTTTCAAAGAGTTTCAAGCAAAACAAAACTTAAAGTTGTTATACCTGTTAATTTTATAAACGAAGATGAGTGCATAGGTGTAAGAGAGGATGGTGGTGTTGTAGCTAAGGCTATCAGAGAGATAGAAATTATGTGCCTGGCAGGAAATATTCCAGAATCAATTGATATTGATATTGAGACTCTTCATCTAGGAGATTCTATAAGATTAACAGAGATTTCCCTACCAGAAGGTTCTGAAATTCCAGGATTAACTGAAGAAACAGACCAAATGATTGTATCTATAAATGAGCCAAGAGCAATTGAGGAAGATCCAGTTATTGAAGAAACAGATCTAGAAGATGGTGAAATCACTGAAGGTGAAGAAACTGCTCCAGATTCGAGCGAAAGCGAAGGAGAAGATGCTAAACCTACTGAAGAAGAAACCAAAGAAGATAACTCAGAAGAAAGTTAATAAAGTGTATAAATTATGTATTGTTGGACTAGGAAATCCAGGCAATAAATATAATGGTACTCGTCATAATGTTGGAAAAGATTGGCTAATAGATATATCTCAACAATACTTTAAAGAATTTCAAAATAAACCAAAATATGAAGCTGAATTTGGTGAATCACATAATGCAGAAATATTATGGATAACCCCATCAAATTTTGTAAATGAATCAGGAAGAACAATCTCTAAAATTTTAAGATCTCATAATTTAGATATGAATATGTTTTTAATTATCCACGATGATTTAGATTTAGAGCCTGGAGAATTAAAAATCAAAGAAGGTGGAGGTCATGGAGGTCATAATGGTCTAAGAGATATAATAAAAAGCACTGGTAAAAGTGATTTTATGAGATTGAGGGTGGGTATCGGTCACCCTGGAATGAAAAATGAAGTGACTAATTGGGTTTTAAATAAATTCTCTCCAAATGAAAAAAAATCTATAGATAATGCTTATTCTAAATTTGTAGATGTATTTGAGCTAATTATCAATAATCAATTACAAAAAGTTCAAAAAATTTTACATACAAAATAAAAATGGGTTTTAAATGTGGAATAGTTGGGCTTCCTAATGTGGGTAAATCTACTCTTTTTAATGCACTAACAAAATCAAGCATTCCAGCTGAAAACTTCCCCTTCTGCACAATTGATCCAAATGTAGGAAAAGTGCCACTTCCAGATAAAAGACTGGAGCAATTAAATAAGATAGTGGATTCTAAAAAAGTCATTCCTACAACACTTGATCTAGTTGATATTGCTGGTCTTGTTAAGGGCGCATCCGATGGTGAAGGTCTGGGTAATTCATTTTTATCTAATATAAGAGAAATGTCTGCAATTGCCCATGTGGTTAGGTGTTTTGATGATGAAAATATAACGCATGTAGATGGATCAGTTAATCCAAAAAGAGATGTTGAAGTGATTAATTTAGAATTAATTCTTGCTGATCTTGAATCTGTTTCTAAAAGAATATCTAGATGTGAAAAATTATTAAAAACAAATGATAAACAAAATAAGATTCACTATGAAATTTTAAAAGAAATAAAAATTGAGCTTGAAAAAGGAAACTTAATCGAAATTGGAAAGTTCAAGGATGAAGAGCAGATAATTATTCATCAATTTCAGTTGTTGTCTACTAAACCAACTTTTTATATTGGTAATATAAGTGATACAGAAAAATCAAATCAAAAACTTAAGGAATTAGAAGAAATTGCAAATGACTTAGGTTCATTTGTTATTCCAACATCAATAAAAATTGAGCAAGAAATATCAACCCTTAACAATGAAGAAAGAAAAGAATATTTAGAATTAATGAATATGGATGAGCCTGTTCTAAATAAAATTATATTTAAAGGTTATGAGTTACTTGGTCTAAAAACTTTCTTTACTGTAGGACCCAATGAGATTAGAGCATGGACGATTAAAAAAAATTACTCTGCTCCAAATGCAGCAGGAGTTATTCATACTGATTTTGAAAAAGGTTTTATAAAAGCAGAGGTTATAGATTTCGAAGACTTTATTGAGTTTAACGGTGAGCTTGGTGCAAGAGAAAAAGGAAAGTTAAGGCTTGAAGGTAAAGATTATCTAGTAAAAGATGGAGATATAATTCATTTCAAATTCAATGTATGAAAAATTAAAAATTATTGACTCTTCTAATTTTAAGATTATCATTCAACGATTGGCTATGTAGCTCAGATGGTTAGAGCACAGCACTCATAACGCTGGGGTCGGTGGTTCAATTCCACCCATAGCCACCATATTTTTCTTAAAATAAAATTTAAAAAATAAATAACAGTCGTTATATATAATTAATAAATTATTGAAGACGGGTGATAGGATTAAATCTTATTATTAGACTTAATCGCTCTTTCTAATATATGTAAGAATTATTAAAACTGAAATTAAAACTAAAAGAGCATCCTCTCCAAGCATTGCTAAAATATCTGAAACATTTTTGTATACATCACCAACGAAAGCTGTTTCAGGTCCAAAAATGATTCCTAGCAATAAAGATACCACAACTAACGGAATTAATAATTGAGTTACTTTGTTTAAAAAGTTAGTTATTGATGTAAGTGTGACTTTAAAATCCATATGTATAAATAAAAAGATTAGGAAGGATTTTACCCCTTCCTAATCATGCTATTAAGTTAAATTACTTAACAAGACTCATTAAGACTGCTAACACGAGTAGTCCTACAACACCACCAGTAGCTAATTCCTCAACTAATGCTGTTATATTACCAATCACGTCAAGCCCTAGAACATCGCCGAAAGCTAAAGCTCCAACAATTCCAAGACCTAGAATCCCAACAATAACACTAGTTAGATTGCTAACTAAGTCATTTATCATCTTCCATGCATTATCCATAATTATTTCCCCCTATAGGTTTTTTTTATGTTTTGCAGGCACATGAGAACATAAATTATGAAAAGAATCAAATTCTTATGACACAATATTTGACATTTACGATTTTATAGAATATTGATGACTTTATAGGTATTTTTTATACAAATTAATCGTTTTTATCAGATAATGCTTTCATAGAAAGTTTCATTTTACCTCTGTCAAACCCAATTAATTTAACATCAATCTCTTGGTCTTCTTCCAAGACATCGCTAACGTTCTCAGTTCTTTCATCAGAGATCTCTGAAATGTGTAAAAGGCCATCTTTTCCTGGAAGTATATTTACAAAAGCTCCAAATTCTACAATTTTAACAACTCTGCCTTTATAAACCTTATTTAATTCAGGTTCTTCTAAAATTTCTTCAATAATAGCCAAGCATTCTTTCATTGATGACTGATTTTGACCAAATACAGAAACAACACCATCATCATTTACATCAACTGTTGCTCCAGTTTTTTCTTGCATTCCTTTTATTACAGCGCCGCCTTTACCAATAATCTCTTTAATTTTATCTTTATCAACTATAAATGTTTTCATTGCTGGAGCATTTTCAGATAAATCTTTGGCTGATGAAATTACTTCATTCATTATGCCCAATATATGATTTCTTGCATTTTTAGCTTTTGCTAATGCGGTTTCCATAATTGATTCATTTATACCCTTAATTTTAATATCCATTTGAAGAGCAGTTATACCAGATTCAGTTCCAGCAACCTTGAAGTCCATATCCCCTAAATGATCTTCATCCCCTAAGATATCAGTTAGAACTGCAAAGTCATCACCTTCTTTGATGAGCCCCATAGCTATACCAGCAACTGGACTTGAAAGAGGAACTCCAGCATCCATTAATGATAAAGATGTGCCGCATACTGAAGCCATTGAGCTTGAACCATTAGACTCTGTGATTTCTGAAACAACTCTCATGGTATAACCAAATTCATCGATATCTGGTAATACAGCTTTAATTGCTCTTTTTGCTAAATTGCCATGTCCAATCTCACGCCTTTTTGGACCCATTGGCATACCAATCTCACCAACACTATATGCTGGGAAATTATAATGAAGCATAAAATTATCTGAGCCCTCGCCTTCTATTGCTTCAATTCTTTGTGCATCTCTAGAAGAGCCAAGAGTTGCAACTACAACAGCTTGAGTCTCTCCTCTTGTAAATAATGCTGACCCATGTGCGCTTGGAAGAACGTCTGTTTCAACAAAAATAGGTCTTACTGTATCCAAATCTCTTCCGTCTATTCTAGGCATATTATTTAATATATTGCCTCTAACAATATTTTTTTCTAATTCTTTAAAAGAGCTTAAAACTTTACCGAGCTCAAATTCATCTAAATCTGAATATCCATCAACTATTTTAGCTTTAATAGTAGCTAGAGCTTCATTGCGATCTGACTTATTAGATATTGTAAAAGCTTCAGTTATTTCATCTTTGTATTTGCTTTCAACATCAGAATAATAGTTAGTAACATTTTCATCTTCTTCAATAACCCACTCTTCTTTTCCAGCCTTATTTTTTAATTCATTGCATGCGTTGATAACAGCTTTCATTTCTTGGTGACCAAAAAGAACTGCACCTAGCATAAGATCTTCATTTAATTCTTTTGCTTCAGACTCTACCATAAGAACAGCTTCATCAGTTCCAGCTACAACCATATCTAAATAAGAATTATCCAATTGTTCAAATGATGGGTTTAAAATATACTCTCCATCTATAAACCCAACCCTAGCTGCCCCCATTGGACCATCAAAAGGTACTCCTGAAATAGTTAAGGCAGCAGATGCTCCTATCATTGCAGCGATATCTGGATTTTGTGTCTTGTCAGAAGACATCACTGTGCTAAATATTTGGACCTCATTCTTAAAAGTTTCTGGAAACATTGGTCTAATTGGTCTATCAATTAACCTTGAGGTTAATGTTTCTCTTTCTGTTGGCCTAGCTTCTCTTTTAAAAAAACCGCCAGGAATCCTCCCAGTAGAATAAAATTTTTCTTGATAGAAGACTGCTAAAGGGAAAAAATCTTTTCCTGGGTCTGATTCTTTTTTTGCAACAACAGTAGTTAAAACTACTAAATTACCAATTGTTACTACCACAGCAGCTGTTGCTTGCCGCGCAATTTTATTTGTTTCAATCTTTACTTTTTGATTTCCATACTCAAACTCTACACTTGTAGATTCTAATTTATTATTTTCCACGATTTTCCTTTTTATATTTGATGATTTTTTATCCTCTTAGATTAAGCTTTTTAACAAGCTCACTATAACTCTCTGCATCTTTTCTTTTTAAATATGCTAATAGTTTTCTTCTAAGGTTAACCATTCTTATTAGACCATTTCTGGAATGATGGTCTTTATTATGATTTTTAAAATGATTTTGAAGTTTATTAATATTTTCTGTTAAAAGCGCTATTTGCACTTCAGGTGAACCAGTATCACCCTCATTTCTCTTATATTGACTAACTATATTTGCTTTTTCTTCAGTTAATAATGCCATTTTATATCCTTGTAATGCATTAAATGAATTTGCTAACCTCGCATTACTAAAGTAAGCCGAGGCATATTATAACTTATTGGGATATTAAACAAGCTGTTTATGCTTTAAGTTCATATTCTTAATTTGGCCGATTCCTAGAAAAATACCTTCGTTATTTGAAATTCTATATAAATTGTCTTGATTATCATTATAAATATTTTTGACACCATTAATAAATTTTTTAGCATCTTCATCATTAATAATAATTTTCTTAAAATTATTAAAAGCTGCTTCTATAGAAATTATTTTTTCCTTAGATATTTCTGAGATATTTACTGCATCAGATAAGTTAAAATTATGTTGTCCAACCCTTCTAAGAGCTATCATATGAGCACCACACTTTAGTTTCTCTCCTAAATCCCTAGCAAGTGATCTGATATAAGTTCCTTTTGTACAAGAAATCGTAAATGAGCATACCTTATTATTATATTTGTAATCATTTATTTCTTTAATAAATATTTTTCTTGCTGGTTTCTTTATGTATTCACCCTCTCTGGCATATTGATACAAAGGTTTTCCTTGATATTTTAATGCAGCAAAGAAAGGTGGGATCTGTTTAGACTCTCCAATGAATGAAAATAAACTTTCACGAATAATTTTCTCAGAAAGGCGGACGTTAGACTCAAAAATAACTGTTCCAGATGAGTCGTCAGTGTCAGTAGATTTACCTAATTCAACTTTAACTTCATAAGATTTATCAGATTCAAGAAAATAGCTTGAAAATTTTGTAGCTTTATTTATAGCTAAAATTAAAAGCCCTTCTGCGATCGGATCCAATGTACCTAAGTGGCCAACCTTTTTTGCTTTAAGTACTTTTTTTACTTTTTGTACAACATTGTTTGAGGTTTCGCCGATTTCTTTATTAATTAAGATAAATCCATCCATTATTTTAAATTTTTCAATAGCTTTTCAATGTTTTCAGAGTACTCAATACTCTCATCAAATCTAAATTTAATTTTTGGGACTCTTCTAATCTTAATTTTTTTGGCTAAGTTTGATCTAACCATACCAGAGAATTTTTCAAGAATTATTTCATCTATTTTGCTTTTTTCTTTATGAATTGATTCGCCAATAACTGTGTAAAAAACAGTTGCAATCCCGATATCATCTGATACTTTTACAGCAGTAATATTAATATTTTGCAATCTAATATCTTTGATTTCATTTGTAATTATTAATGAAATTTCTTTTTTTAATAAATCAGCAACCTTGTCAGATCTATTTGATGTCATAAATTTTATATCTCTTGGGATTCTTCTTTCCTGTCAAATACCTCTATCTTATCTCCGGGCTTAATATCTTTATAGTTCTTTATACCCATACCGCACTCATTTCCATTTTTAACTTCGTTTACATCTTCTTTAAAACGTCTTAGTGAATTTAATTCACCTTCAAAAATTACAATATCATCTCTAAGCACTCTTACAGGCTTATTCCTTAATACATTACCTTCAAGTACTGAGCAGCCTGCAACTTGTCCAAATTTTGGAGAGTTAAAAACCTCTAGCACTTCTGCAGTTCCTACAATCTCTTCTTTAATAATAGGATCAAGTAATCCACTCATCCTTGCTTTAACATCATCAAGCAATTCATAAATAATACTATGATAGCTTAAGGGTATGGATTCGCTCTCAATGATCTTTTTAGCAGTATTATCTGCTCTAACATTAAAGCCGAGAATAATTGAATCAACTGCTACAGCCAAATTTGCATCAGACTCAGTTATACCGCCAACCCCACTTGAGACAATCTTAACTTTAGCTTTTTCACTATCTAAATTATTTAATGCGCTATTAATAGCTTCACATGTTCCAGCAACATCAGTTTTTATAATTACATTTAGAACTTTTTTGCCTTCCTGACCTAACGTTTCAAATAAATCTCCTACTGATTCATCTTTTTGTTTGAGTAATTTCTTTTCTTTTTCTTTAGAAACCCTATAGTCAGCTATTTCTCTTGCTTGTTTATCATTTTTAACTACTTGAAATTGATCTCCTGCATTTGGAACTGAATTTAAGCCAAGTACTTCAACTGCTGCAGATGGAATAGCTTGTTTAATTTTCTTTCCATCACTATCAACTATACTTTTAATTTTCCCCATTACATTGCCTGAGACTGCTAAATCACCTACTTTAAGTGTTCCGTTTTGTATTAAAAGGGTTGCAACTGATCCTCTAAATTTATCTAATTCAGATTCTATAACAACCCCCTGAGCCGCCCCATCATAGTGAGCTTTTAATTCTAAAATTTCAGCCTCAAGTGCAATTCTTTCAAGCAGTTCATCAACGCCATCTCCTTTAAGAGCTGAAATTGGTACCATTTGAATATTTCCACCCCAATCCTCAGGCGTTAAATCTTTTGCAGCAAGATCTCCTTTAACTTTATCAATATCTGCACCTTCTATATCTATTTTATTTATTGCTACAACAATAGATACATTTGCAGCTTTAGCATGATTAATTGCTTCTTCTGTCTGTGGCTTTATTCCATCATTAGCTGCAACAACTAATACAACAATATCAGTCGTATTAGCTCCTCTAGCTCGCATAGAAGAAAAGGCAGCATGACCTGGTGTATCAATAAAAGTCAGTCTTCCTTTTGAGGTATCAACTTCATATGCTCCTATATGTTGAGTTATTCCTCCAGCTTCTCCATCAACTACTTTAGTATTTCTTATAAAATCTAATAAAGTAGTTTTCCCATGATCAACATGCCCCATAACAGTTATAACTGCTGGTCTTGTTTTTTGTTCATCATTATATTTAATTAAATTTGCTAAATCATCTTCAATATTTTCTTCTTTAATAGCAACGCCATTATGTCCAATTTCTTCTACAACTAAAATTGCAGTTTCTTGATCAATAAAATCATTAATGGTTGCAACAACCCCTAAACTCATTAAATTCCTAACAACCTCACCACCCTTTACCGCCATTAATTTAGCAAGCTCGCCAACTTGAATGTTATCTGGTACTTCGATATCTTTTTTTATAAAATCTACAGGGGCTTCGAATTGATGTTTTGTATCATCAAAAACAGCACCTTCTCTTTTCTTATAAGCCTTAACAGCACTCGAGAGCTGATCTTTGACATTAATAGATTCTTCAGATGGTTCGTTCTTAACTTTTTCGAAGTGTTTCTTTCTTTGTTCTTGTTTTTGTTTTGCTGCAGCTTTTAATTGTTCTTCTCTTTTTGTTTGCTGTTCTTTTAATTGCTCAGATGCTGCTGCTCTTTTTGCCTCAATATTGTCTGAATAGCTCTTAGTTGTTGTGCTAACAGGTGATGATTTTCCTTTAGAAGTGACTTTGACACCTGATTCTGAAGTAACAGATTTAGAAGATGAGGGTTTAGAACCTTTTAAAAATTTTAAGAGTGCTTGTTTGTCAGATGCAGTTACTTCATCAGAGTTTTTTTTATGGCTTAGGCCAGCTTTTTGCATTCTCTCTATAAGAGCTTTATCAGAAATCTTTAATGTTTTTGCGAAATCTTTTACTGTTATTGCCAAAATAATTTCCTTTTTAATTAAACCAATGTTCTCTAGCTTTCATAATCATTTTAGATGCGTCATCTTCATTGATATCAATAATATCTTGAAGCTCATCTATAGATAGCTCTGCTAAATCATCTTTATTTTTTATACCTTTTTTTGATAACTTTTGAATATTTTCTTCTTCTAAATTTAAATCTGTTAGAGATTCAATATTATCTTCCTCTTCTGTAACTGCACCCATTGCATCAAGAAGTGCTGCATCTTCGGAAGCTGATTTAATTCTATTTATCTCATCATCTGATTCGATAAAATCTTTAAGTAATTTATCATCAGCATAGGCAATCTCATCAAAAGATTTCATTCCAAGACTAATTATTTTTTCAGCAATATCATCTTTGATATCCAAGCTATCGATAATCTTTGCTAGAAACTCTGTTTCATCAACCTTAACTTTTGCTTCAGCTTCTTCATTGCTAATAATATTTAAATCCCATCCAACTAATTTTGATGCTAAACGAATATTTTGACCTCTTGACCCTATAGCTAATGCTAGATTGTCTTCATTTACAGCTATATCCATAGATCGAGAGTCTTCATCCATAACAATTGATTCAACTTTTGCTGGTGATAAAGCATTTATAACTAGCTGAGCAGGATTATCATCGTAAATTATTATATCTATTCTCTCATTACCAAGCTCTGAAGATACCGCCTGCACTCTAGAGCCTCTCATACCGACACATGCCCCAACAGGGTCTATCCTTCCATCATTTGTCTTAACTGCAATTTTTGATCTAGATCCTGAATCTCTAGCAACACCTCTTATCTCAATTACATCTTCATTTATCTCTGGAACCTCTATACTAAATAACTCTGTTACCATTTCAGGGCATGAACGATTAAGCATTAATTGAGGACCTCTTCCTTCGACTTCAACAATCTGAAGAACTGCTCTTATCCTGTCATTAATTTTGTATATTTCTCCAGGCATTAATTTATCTCTTGGTAATAAGGCCTCTGCCTCATGAGTTATATCTACAATAATATTATCCCTAGTTACTCTTTTAACTGAACCGGATACAAGCTTATTATTTTGCGATCTGAATTGCTCGACGATTTTTTCTCTTTCAGCTTCTCTTACTTTTTGAAGCATAACCTGTCTAGCGGCCTGGGTCTCTATCCTACCAAATGTTATATTTTCTTGAACTTTTGTATAAATTTCACCGATTTCAAGATTTGATTCATCTTTTGATATGTGAGTCTCATGATGAAATTCTTCATCTTCTTTTTCAAAAACAATCCAGTTTCTATGGGTTGCATATTCACCCGTTTCTCTATTGATTTCTACAAATAAGTCAGCATCTTCATGGAAATGCCTTTGGGATGCAGAAGCTATTGCAACCTCAATTGCTTTAAAAATAACATCTTTTTCTAACCCTTTCTCTGTAGAGACTGAATCAACAACTGCTAAAATTTCATTACTTTGCATGATTATATTCCTTTATTAAGTCATTATAGTTTGGTTTAAGTTTGCATAAATCTATATCTGTAAATTTAAATTTCATTATATTTGGTTTATTCATACTTTTAATTGAAAAACATAAATCATCGCATTCTGATAATGTTCCAGAAAATTTTCTTTTTCCTTCTATTAATTCTCTAGTTTTGAATTCTAATTCCATTCCTATGTAATCATTTAATTGGTTAATATTAAAGAATTTTCTATCAACTCCAGGCGTTGAAACTTCTAATACATAATCTTCACCTAAAGTAGTATCTAATATAGGTTCGTAATTAAGATCTTTCGAAACATTTTCACAATCATTGATATCAACACCTTCTTGTGAATCAATAAAAACTCTTAAGGTTGTTCTTCTTTTTCCTCTTAATATCTCAATACCCCATAGAATACAATTATTCCTATTTACAACAGGTTCGATAATATTTTTATATTCTTCTACATTCATTTTTATACAAAAAAAGGGCATTTGCCCCACAAAAATTTATTTAACTGTGGTAGCGGGGGCTGGATTTGAACCAACGACCTTCGGGTTATGAGCCCGACGAGCTACCAAACTGCTCCACCCCGCAACGCAGCGAACATGAAGTTTATGAAAGTAACATAGATAGGTCAAGTTTTTTATATTAGAAGAAATATAATATTGTTATAATCACGTTCTTTTTGCCGAAGTGGTGGAATTGGTAGACACGCTAGCTTGAGGGGCTAGTGAGCGTAAGCTCGTGCGGGTTCAAGTCCCGCTTTCGGCACCATTTAAGTATTATTCAATAGGAATTTCTTCAGAGAAGCCTTCCTCTAAAGCCTCTTCAATTAAAGGCGTTTCAAAGATTACTTCTGAATTTTCGCTTTTATATAAATAAGCTAACAATAGTGAAAGAACTAACCAAAAAGCTACTAATATATATGTTAGTCTTCCAAGAAAATCAGATGGGCCAAGTGCCCCAAACATAGAATTTGAAGACCCTCCTCCAAATGCTGAACCTAAATCAGATCCTTTTCCTTGTTGAAGTAAAACTAAGCCAATTATCACAATTGCCAACACTATACATATCACTTTAATTATAATTATCATATTTATTTAGTTCTATTAAATATATTTACTATTTTTGCAAAGATTGTCCCATCTAACGAAGCCCCTCCAACCAATGCTCCATCCACAAATTCTTCTTTAAAAAAGCTTTCAGCATTTTTATCTGTAACACTTCCACCATATAAAACTTTTGGTGAGAGGTTATTTTCAGAATTGGATTGTACAACATCTTTAATGTATTTATGAATTTCATTTATATCTTTTGGTTCTGGTGTAAGGCCGCTTCCAATTGCCCAAACGGGTTCATATGCAACTGTAAATTCTGTATCTAACTCAAGACCATTAACTATTTCAAGCTGTTCTTTAAGAACATCTTTTGTTATGCCTTTATCATTTTCTTCTTTCGTCTCTCCGATACATAATATGGTCATAATTCTTTTATTAAGACTTTTAAGTTTCTTTCTTATTAAATTATTATTTTCATTAAATATTTGTCGCCTCTCAGAATGTCCTATTATTGAAAAATCACATGCCATATCGATCAACATATCAACCGAGATTGCACCAGTCCTTGATTCATCCAAATGGTCAACATCTTGTACCCCCCATTCAACAAATCTTAAAGAGGTATTTTCATCGTTAAAATAACCAAAATATATTAATGGTGGGGCTACTCCTACAGTTGGAGGCACATCACCACAATCAATCTCTTTGCTGTAATTCTCAAACCATGAAAACATCATTTCCTTACTTCCATTACATTTCCAATTAGCAATTATCATAATTTTGACCTTATAATTTTTTCAATATCACTAGCAAATTTTTCTGCGACTTGTTTTTCAGGAGCTTCAACCATAATCCTTATTTTAGATTCCGTTCCTGATGGTCTAACTAAAATCCTTCCAACAGTCATATCTGATTCAATTGCTTTAATTAATGCTTTGAGGTCTTTATCATTAACAATATCCTTATTATTTACTGAAACAGCCTTATTAATCTGAGGTATCTTTGTGTAATTAGAAAGAATTTCTTGAGGACTCTTTTCTAACATCAATAAAGAAGATATAACTTTTAAAGCTGCAATTGTTCCATCACCTGTACTAACAAGATCTTTACAAATAATATGTCCAGAGGCCTCTCCTCCTAACATCCAGCCCTTCTTTGTGAGCATTTCGGTAACGTACTTATCTCCAACATCAGCTCTTATAAATTTATAACCAAGTTTCTGAATTCCATCTTCTAATCCAAGATTGCTCATTAGAGTTCCTACAACTCCTGACCAAGAACCTGTTCTATTTGGATTTGCAAAAGCAAGTATATATAAAAGATCATCTCCATCTAATATATTCCCTTCTTTATCTACTAAAATTACCCTATCACCATCACCATCAAGAGAAATACCATAATCTGCTCTGTTATTAATTACAGCCTCTTGGACAACTTCAGGGTTAGTAGATCCACAATTTTGATTAATATTGTAACCATCTGGTTCTGTACCGATTTTTATTACTTCTGCACCTAATTCCTGAAATATTTCTGGACTTACCTTGTAACATGCGCCATTAGCGCAATCAATAACAATTCTAAGAGAGGAAAATGAAATATCTGGGGGTACTGTAGATTTACAAAATTCAATATATCTTGGTCCTGACTCATCAAATCTATATGCTTTACCTATTTTAGATGTCTCAACTGGAGTAAGGTTTTTAGCAATATTTTTTTCAATCTTTTTTTCTATATCTCTTGAGATTTTTTCACCATCTTCGTTAAAGATCTTTATACCATTGTCTAAGAAATTATTATGAGAAGCACTTATAACTACACCAAATTTATTTCTTAATGTTTTTGTAAGATAAGCTACCCCAGGAGTAGGAAGAGGTCCCAATAGATTAACATCTACACCTGAAGCAATAAAACCTGCTTGAAGTGCAGACTCAAGCATATATCCTGATATCCTAGTATCCTTGCCTATAACAACTGTATCCCAACCTAATTCTTTCATTACAAGCCCAGTTGCATGACCAATCCTTAAGCAGGCTTCAGGTGTTATTTTGTTTTCGACAGGTCCCCTAATACCGTCGGTTCCAAATTTTAAATTCATGGGAAAGAATTATAACTCTTCAGCAGTGCCTTTTATCGAAGATTTTTTATTTGGTTTGTCTGAAGGGGGATTATCAGACCATCCTTCTGGCTCTCTAGGATTTGCTCCGGCCATAATATCGTCTATTTGAGGAGCATCAATTGTTTCATATTTCAAAAGCGCATCAGCCATAACATTTAACTTATCTAAATTCTCTTTTAATAGTTTCTCAGCTCTTTTGTAACATGAATCAATTATAGCTTTGACCTCTGAATCAATTAATTTTGATGTTTGATCACTTCTAATTTGAGCTGGGTTTGAAGCAGATCTTCCCAAAAATGGGCTGCCTTCGTCTTCTCCATACTTAATTGTTCCTAATTCATCTGAAAAACCCCACTTAGTGACCATATTTGTTGCAATACCAGTAGCCACCTCAATATCATTAGATGCGCCAGTTGTAATACCTTGTTGTCCATTAATAATACTCTCTGCGATTCTTCCTCCAAATAAAGTAGTAATTCTGCCAAGTAGATATTCTTTACTTTGCATATAAGTGTCTTCTTCAGGTAAAAACATTGTTACTCCTAATGCTCTTCCTCTTGGAATTATGGTTACTTTATATACAGGATCATGCGTTGGACATAATCTTCCAACGATAGCATGGCCCGCTTCGTGATATGCTGTTATTCTCTTTTGCTCTTCACTTAAAATCATAGACTTTCTTTCAGCACCCATCATTATTTTATCTTTTGCTAAATCTAAATGAGATTGATCAATTTTCTTATCAGAATATCTTGCAGCAAATAATGCGGCCTCATTTATTAAATTAGCTAAGTCAGCCCCTGAGAATCCTGGCGTTCCTCTGGCAATTACTAATGGGTCAACATCTGCATCTAAAGGCACTTTTCTCATATGCACTTTTAAAATTGCTTCTCTTCCTCTTATATCTGGTAAATCAACGACTACCTGTCTATCAAATCTTCCTGGTCTTAATAAAGCAGGGTCTAGAACATCTGGTCTATTAGTTGCTGCAATAACTATAACTCCGTCATTTCCTTCAAATCCATCCATTTCAACTAATAGCTGATTAAGAGTTTGTTCTCTTTCATCATGACCTCCGCCAAGGCCTGCACCTCTATGTCTTCCAACAGCATCAATTTCATCTATAAATACAATACATGGAGATTGTTTTTTAGCCTGATCAAACATATCTCTAACTCTTGAAGCGCCAACTCCTACAAACATTTCAACAAAATCTGATCCTGAGATTGAAAAGAAAGGAACTCTTGCTTCTCCAGCGACTGCTCTTGCAATTAATGTTTTACCTGTACCTGGAGGACCAACCATTAAAACGCCTCTTGGTATCTTTCCGCCAAGTTTTTGAAATTTTGTAGGGTCTTTTAAGAAATCAATTAATTCTGAAACATCTTGTTTAGCCTCTTCGCAACCTGCGACGTCTTTAAAAGTAGTTTTTACTTTTCCACCTTCCATTAATTTAGCTTTACTTCGACCAAATGACATTGGGCCACCTTTACCAGAAATCCCGCCTTGCATTTGCCTCATAAAAAAGAAGAATATCGCTAAAAGTAAGATTATAGGGAATGCGCCTACAAGTAATTGAGAAAAAATAGATGGTTGTTCTACCTTTTCATATACAGCTATAACTCCATGCTCTTCAATTGCATTATCGACAGCCTCATCTTTTTTAAAGATAGGGTGTGTAGTTTCAAATTTAGACCCATCAAGTCGATCTCCAATTATTGTCATTTGATCGCCCTTATATACGACCTTAATAATCTTATCTGATAAAAGTTCCTGCTTAAATTGACTATAACTTATTTGCTCTCTTACAGATGAATTTTCTATGTTATTAAATACATAAAACATGAGCGATCCTAGGATAACCCAAACAACAAGATTTCTTATAAAACTACTCATGAATTACTTTGCTCCAAATAAATATATTTCACCTGATTGCTTTTTTGATGCAGCAGGCTTGTAAGTTTGAACTATATTAAAAGATAATTCCATATCTTTTCTTAAACTTCTTAACATGTTGTTTTGGAATGTTTTCATCACCAATAAGCCACCTAAATCTAAATAATCATTTGCAATCTTTAAAGAAAGTTTATTTAGCATATAAACATTCTCGCTATCAACTGCATCAATACCACTTAAGTTGGGGGCTATATCTGAAATTACAAGATTGAATTTTCTTTTTAAATTATTTATTGGTCCTATAGAATCAATTTCTTCAATACTCTCTTTAAAAAAGAAAACTCCTTCGATTGGTTCCATATCAAGGATATCTACAGCATAGACTTTAGATTTTGGAAAATTCTTAATAATATATTGGGACCAACCGCCTGGGGCGCTACCAATATCTAAAACATTTTTGAAACTTTTTTTAAATTTAATCTTATTTAAAATTTCTTCTAATTTAAAAACTGCTCTTGATCGATATCCCATTTGTTTGGCTTTGTTCGCCCAATTATCTAAATGCATTTATTTATTTAAAGATGTTTAACTTCTAAAATTTCATACTTTAAATTTCCTGATGGTGTTTTTATATTAATTTCATCATCAACAAACTTTCCTACTAAACATTTTGCAATAGGAGTATCAATAGAAATTTGGCCTTTATCAGGATCAGATTCTAAATTACCAACAATTTTATATTTAATTTCTTTGTCATTTTCAATGTCATAGACCATAACAGTAGACCCGAATATAACTCTCCCTGTCTCAGGTATTTCTTTCACATCAATAACTTGAGCATTTGCTAAAGCATTTTCCATTTCACTAATCTTAGCCTCAATTAATCCTTGTAATTCCTTTGCTGCATGATATTCAGCATTTTCTTTAAGATCTCCATGAGCTCTAGCTTCAGCAATAGCATTAGATATTTGAGGCCTTTCAACAAATTTTAAATTAGAAAGTTTTTCCTTTATTAAGATTTCACCTTCTTTTGTAAGTGGTACTCTACTCATAGAACAATTATAACAATATAGAATATTAATTATTTATTTCTTGAAGAGTGCTATAAGTCCAATCATCTTCGTTATTCTGCAATGCATCAATAATAGCAAAAGCTCCAAACATTGTTGTAGTGCAAAAAATTTTATTTCTTAGGGCACTTTGCCTTATTGATGCAGAATCTTTGATTGATTGTGTTCCTTCTGTTGTATTAATAACAAGATCTATTTCATTGTTTAGAATGCTATCTACAACATGGGGCCTTCCTTCCATAACCTTATTTACTTTTCTTACTTTGTATCCAAGGTTATCTATATATTCGGCTGTTCCAGCTGTCGCTATAATATTAAATCCAAGTTCGATTATGGCTGGAACAAATTTATCTAAATATTTTTTATCTGAAGCTTTAACGCTTATAAAAACAAGGCCTTTTCTTCTTAAAACCTTATTAGCTCCTTTTTGGGCTTTAGCATATGCTTCTCCAAAATTTGGACCAATACCCATTACCTCACCAGTAGATTTCATTTCAGGTCCTAAAATTGGATCTACATGAGGAAATTTATCAAAAGGCATGACTGCCTCTTTCACAAATGAGAGCCCATCAGGTAATTTTGAAGAGAACTTCTGATTTTTTAAGCTTTTTCCTATCATTGCTTTAGAGGCAACCTTTGCAAGAGAGTTGCCAATTGCTTTTGATATAAATGGAACTGTTCTAGAAGCTCTAGGATTAACTTCAATGATGTATATTTCCTCATCTTTAACAGCAAATTGGATATTCATTAATCCTACGACATCTAACTCCTTGGCAATACTCTTAGCTTGACCAACCATCTTTTCCTGAATTTCATTTGATAAACTATAAGGAGGAAGAGAGCATGCTGAATCACCTGAATGAATACCCGCTTGTTCAATATGTTGCAAAATTCCACCAATCTCTATGTTTTTTCCATCAGACACTACATCAACATCAACCTCAATAGCATCAGTTAAATAGCTATCTAATAGAATTGGTTTGCTATTTGAAACTTCAACTGCATCATTCAAATACTTTTCGAGTTCTTTAGTATTATTTACTAATTGCATCGCTCTTCCACCTAAAACATATGAAGGCCTTACAACAATTGGAAATCCAATTTTTATAGCCTTCTTTATAGCCTCGCTTGTATTTTTTGCAGTGTCGTTAGAAGGTTGTTTCAAGCCCAATTTTTTAACCAATTCTTGGAATCTTTCTCTATCTTCCGATCTATCAATTGCATCTACATTAGTACCTAAAATATTTACCCCCTTCTCTGACAAAACATCAGCTAATTTTAATGGAGTCTGGCCACCAAATTGGATAATTACTCCTTCTGGTTTTTCTATATCAATAATATCGAATATCTTTTCTGCAGTTATAGGCTCAAAATAAAGTCTATTAGATACATCGTAGTCGGTTGAGACGGTTTCTGGATTACAATTAACCATTATTGATTCATATCCTTCTTCTTGCATAGCTAAGGAAGCATGAACACAACAATAATCAAATTCTATTCCTTGTCCAATTCTATTTGGACCACTGCCTAGGACCATAATTTTCTTTTTTGCAGTTGGGTTGCTTTCACATTTATCTCCATATGAAGAATACATATAACAAGTCGAAGTAGCGAATTCTGCTGCGCATGTATCTACTCGTCTAAAAATTGGTATTATTTCTAATTTTTTTCGAAGCTCTCTAATATCATCCTCATTTGATCCAACTAACTCAGCTATTCTATTATCAGAAAAACCCTTTTCTTTAATTTTCCTAAGATATTTCTTGTCTAATTGCTTGAATTTTATATTAATTAAATTATTTTCAATATCTATTAACTCTTTTATTTGATCTAAAAACCAATAATCAATTTTTGTTAAAGAAAATATCTTCTCTAATGACCAATTATTTCGGATTGCATCCGCTACATAGAAAAGCCTTTTAGGGCCTGGAATAGTTAACTCACTCTGAATCTCTTCTTTTGTGAGGTCTGATGCTTTTGTTTTTATTGAATTAAGTCCATTCAACTCCTCTTCCATGCTACATAAAGCTTTTTGCAATGATTCTTGAAAATTTGAACCAATAGACATAACTTCTCCAACTGATTTCATTTGGGTTGTTAGTTTTGGGCTTGCTTGAGGAAATTTTTCAAATGCAAATTTTGGTATTTTAGTAACAATGTAATCTATGCTTGGTTCAAATGAGGCTGGAGTTAAGCCACCTGTTATATCATTTTTCAATTCATCGAGGGTAAAACCAACTGATAAAAGAGCAGCTACTTTTGCTATTGGAAATCCAGTAGCTTTTGATGCTAAAGCAGAGGATCTGCTTACTCTTGGATTCATCTCAATAACAACCATTTTTCCATTTTCGGGGTTTATAGCAAATTGAACATTTGATCCTCCTGTGTCTACACCTATTTCTCTTAAAATTTTAAAAGATGCATTTCGCATTATTTGAAATTCTTTATCCGTAAGTGTTTGGGCTGGAGCTATAGTAATAGAATCACCAGTATGAATACCCATTGGATCTAAATTTTCAATAGAGCATACAATTATGCAATTATCTTCACAATCTCTTACAACCTCCATCTCATATTCTTTCCAACCAATAAGAGATTCATCAATCAATAATTCATTCGTAGGAGATAATTCTAATCCTTTTTCACAAATAGCTTTAAATTCAGTAATGTTATACGCAATACCTCCGCCAGTTCCTCCCATAGTGAAAGATGGCCTTATAATGCATGGGAATCCTATTTCTTTTTGAACTTTTAGTGCGTCAGCCATTGAATGCGCTATCCCTGATGCTGGTGTCTCCAAATTAATTGCTTTCATTGTTTCATCAAATAACTGTCTATCCTCTGCCTTGTCAATTGCTGTTCTATTTGCACCTATAAGAATGACATCATGCTTCTTTAATATACCTTTTTTATCTAAAGTTAATGCTGTATTTAAAGCTGTTTGGCCTCCCATGGTTGGTAAAATTGCATCTGGGTTCTCTTTTTCAATAATTTTTTCAACTGATTGCCAATGAATTGGCTCAATGTAGGTTGCGTCAGCTAATAAAGGGTCTGTCATTATTGTAGCTGGATTAGAGTTAACTAAAATTACTCTAAATCCTTCTTCTTTAAGGGCTTTACATGCTTGCGCTCCAGAATAATCAAATTCGCAAGCTTGCCCAATTATTATTGGGCCTGCGCCGATTATAAGTATCGATGAAATATCTTTACGTCTTGGCATATTCTTTAATCATTAAGCTAAATTTGTTAAAAAGGATTTGTATTTCTTGAGGACCAGGACTTGCTTCAGGATGTCCCTGGAAACTAAAAGCAGGTGAATCCTTGAATTGTATACCTTGAAGTGACTTATCAAATAATGATATATGTGTAGCCTCTATATTTGAAGGTAGAGAATCGATATCAACTGCAAATCCATGATTTTGACTAGTAATAAATACTTCTTTTGATGAAATATCTTGAACTGGATGATTAGCCCCATGATGTCCAAATTTCATTTTATAAGTATTTGCTCCTCCAGCAAGAGCTAACAGCTGATGGCCTAGACAAATACCAAAAATTGGTATTTTTGCTTCTAAAAATTTTTTAATATTTCTAATTGCATAATCACAAGGCTCAGGATCGCCAGGCCCATTTGATAAAAATATCCCTTTAGGTTTTAACTTAATAATTTCTTCATATGTGGTTTTAGCATTTACAACTTTTACTTCACCAACATGTTCAGCCAAAAGCCTCAAAATGTTTTCTTTAATACCGTAGTCATATGCAACAACTGGTAAAGATTCATTAGATTTTTTATTTTCAGGCCAAATTCCTTCATTCCATTCATATTCAGAAGCCGAAGAAACAACTTGAGCTAAATCCATACCTTTTAATCCCTTAAATGATTTGGCTTCTTTAATTGCATCTTCTTCAGAAATAACAGATATAGAGCCTATGCAACAATTCATTGCACCGTTTTCTCTTAATATAGATGTGATTTGGCGAGTATCAACTTCTGAAATAGCCATGACATCATTTTTAACTAAAAAATCTTCAAGCGAAGTTTCTGATCTCCAATTACTTGGATTTTCACAAAAGTTTTTAACAACCATCCCAGAGGCATGAATTACTTTAGATTCATTATCCTCTTGGTTTATTCCTGTATTCCCAATATGTGGATGTGTAAAAGTAATAATTTGCTTTTTATATGATGGATCAGTAATGATCTCTTGATATCCTGTCATGGAAGTATTAAAAACAAGCTCGCCTACATCGAATTTTTCTTTTCCAAAACCCTTTCCATAGAATACACTACCATCTTCAAATGCTAATATGGCTTTGAAAGACATTAAAATAACCTCATTTTAATAGAGAATTTTAAGAAAAATTGTGGTTGACTATTTAAAGAATTTTTTAATTTTAATGAGCTAAAATAATATGCTGACATTAAAATTGTACTTTATAGATTAAGTTGTCTAATGTCTATACGTAAATGATAAAAAACTATGAAAATATCAATAAAATCTTTAAATGATATTAAAAAAATGAAAGTAGCTGGAAAATTAGCTGCTGAAGTTCTAGATATGATAACTCCGTATGTTATTCCTGGAATATCAACAGGTGAATTAGATAAATTATGTTATGAGCATATAGTCAATGTTCAAAATGCAATACCTGCAAATATAGGATACAAAGGCTATGAAAAAACAATATGTTCAAGTATCAATCAAGTTATATGTCATGGGATCCCAGATAATAATAAGACCCTTAAAGATGGCGATATCTTAAATATTGATGTTACTGTAATTAAAGATGGGTGGCATGGTGATACCTCTAAAATGTTTTTAGTAGGTAAATGTGCTCCTCATAATGAGAGATTGGTAAAGGTTACTCAAGAATGTCTTTATAAAGGAATAGAAGTTGTTAAGCCTGGTGCATATTTAGGTGATATTGGTCATGCCATTCAAAGACATGCCAAGGAAAATCACTATAGCGTGGTAGAAGATTACTGTGGCCATGGCATAGGAAAGGTCTATCATGAGGAACCTCAAGTCCTTCATTACGGAAAAGCAGGAACCGGGATCGAAATCAAGGAAGGAATGTGTTTTACGATTGAACCTATGATTAATCAAGGAACAAAGTATTGTAAAACTCTAAATGATGGCTGGACTGTTGTAACTAAAGATGGGAGAAACTCTGCTCAGTGGGAACACACGATAGCAGTTCTAGAAAATGGAGTTGAAATTCTTACCAAAAGAAATGAAGAATTTGCATGAAAGAACAAATTTCAACAATAAACAATGACTACATTAATGATTTCTCAAATATTTACCTTGATCCGTCTAAAGTAAACAAATATCTAAATAATTATTCAAAAATTATTGAAAAAGATATCAAAGATAACTTTATTAAACTAAATCTCAATAAAAATTTTGTAATTTATGCTAATGGTGGCTTTGGAAGAAAAGAAATGTTTCCAAGTTCAGATGTAGACATATCTATTATAGAAATTAAAAAAACAAAAAATTATGAAGATCTAGAAAAATTTATTTCATATCTATGGGATCAAGGATATAAGGTTGGACATTCAGTTAGAACAATAAAAGATATTAGGAAAATCTCTAAGAAAGATGTCAAAGAATATACATCTTATCTAACTAGAAGACCACTTATTACAAATAATGTTATAGATAAAAAGATATCTAATACTCTTTTAAATTTATGGGACAAAAAAAAATTTTTTAATAGGAAACTTCAGGAACAAAAAGAAAGACATAGCCAATTTCATTCAACTGCATATAACCTAGAGCCTAATTTAAAAGAGTCACCTGGTACATTGAGGGATTTTCAAACTGCTTTATGGATATTGCAGCATTGCTTTAATTTAAATTCAATAAATGAGATATCTGAATCAAAAATTTTTAAAGATGAAATAGAAGATGCTGTTGATGCATATAATTTTATTAAGTCGTTAAGATTCGCAACAAATATAACATCAAAAGAAAACAGATTAAATTTTGAAACACAGTTAGAAATTTCTTCTTTAGCTAAATTAAGAAAAAATAAAACCAATAAGACTGTTGAAGAAATGATGAAAAAGTATTATGAAATGGCATCGGTGTTATCTCATTTTAATAGTATTGTCTTTGAAAAATTTGATGAAATGAATTCATCTCGTTTTAAAAAATATAAAGGTATATACAAACATAAAAATAAAATTGGAATTAATGTAGCTGACCTTAGCAAGAGTAAGGAATTAATATTTAAAATATTTATTGAAATTGGTAAAAATAAAAAAATAAATTTAATAGATACGGAAACAAAATCATTGTTAAAAAGAAATGCGAATTTAATTGATAGCCAATTTAGAAAAAATAAAACTTTTGCTAATCAATTTTTAAAAATATTAAGATCCAAACACAATTTGTCATCAATTCTTAAAACAATGAAAGATCTTGGCATTTTACAGCAATATATTCCTGAATTTGGAGAAGTGGTAGGCCAAATGCAGTTTGATCTATTTCATGTTTATACCGTAGATGAACATACTTTTAAACTTGTAAGGAATATGAGGCAAATGAGACTTCATGAACAAAAAGGTTTCGAAATTGAACACGAGTTAATAAATAAGATTCCCAAAATTGAAATTTTATATATTGCTGGCCTATTCCATGATCTAGGTAAAGGTAAAGGAGGAGATCATTCAAAAATAGGAGCTAAAACAAGCTTTAATTTTGCCAAAAGGATTGGAATGTCTGACACTGATGCTAATTTAATTTCCTGGCTTGTAAAAGAACATTTAATTATGTCATCCATATCACAGAAGAAAGATATATCAGACAATGAAACTATTAAAGAGTTTGCTGAAAATATACAACAAATCGAAAAATTAGATTATTTATATTTATTAACTGTAAACGATATCAGGGCAACTAACCCTGCATTATGGAATGGGTTTAAACATCAATTGCTTAAAGATCTATATAAGCTCACTAGACTTAGAATAAATAAAGATCCTATGCAAGCATCTTCAGAAATTGCTTTAGATCGAAAGACAAATGTAATCAAGAGTATCGAGAAGAAAGATCATAAGATTTTGGATAATTACTTTGATCTACTTAACAATAATTATTTCAATAAGATTTCAACAGAAGCATTAAAATGGCAAGCAAGACTAATAATAGATAACAATAATAAAGACATGATTATTGGATGTAGGAAAAGATTTGAAAATTTGATAGAAGTTTTTATTAAAGTGAAAAATACAGAGGGCCTTTTTTTGAAAATGGCTAGAATTTTAGAGCATTCTGGACTTGAGGTGATTGATGCAAATATCTTTACTTCAAAAGATAATGCTTTTGCTGCAAATACATTTATAACAAAATACAGCCATCATGATAGGCCCTTTACTAAAGATGAATTAAAAGAATTAACACAAAGAATTAAAAGAAACTTTAAAGATTTCTCAAAAATACTTCAAATTCCAAAAAAGCCAATAAAAAAAATAAGTTTTGAAAAAATTATTAATATCTCGCATTCTATCAATAAAGAAAAAAATAGAGACATGATTACTATAGAAACAGCTGACAGGCCCGGACTTCTTGTTGATATTGCCAAAGTATTTTTTAAAAAAGATATGTCTATCTTCTCTTCAAGAATTAATACATTAGGAGATAAAGTAGAGGATACATTTGAAATAGAGGGTAAAAATAAAGCAAAAATATCTGCTACCAAGGTAAATGGAATTATTAAAGCTTTAAAAGAAGTTGTATAAATAAAATAAATTAATTTTATAATTAAAGAATGAATATTAAAGCAATAGGAATAGCTAACAAATCATCCAATGGTGATATTTTGGATGTATTTTATCCAAGCATAGAATTTGGTAATAAAAAAATAAATAATAAAATCAATAACATAAACAATAATGATAAAGAAATAATAATTGAATGTACTCAAGAAGACTTAAATAGGCCAATAAAGGACGTTCAAGAAGCCTATTTAAAACTCCATCTTCTTTCTTATAAGTTAGTTATGCCTAATTCAATAAATCTTGATGGATTATTTAACTGCCTTCCTAATGTCGCATGGACAAATATAGGTCCTATTGGTATTGATGATATAGATTTAAAATTGCAAGAATCAAAATATGGCAAAAATAATATCTTTATTAGATCAATAGATAAATTTCCTTGCCTAACTGATTATATTATTCCTAAGAATGTCAGAATCGCAGACGCATCACGAGTTAGACTTGGGGCATATTTAAGCGAAGGGACAACAATTATGCATGAGGGTTTTGTAAATTTTAATGCTGGCACATTAGGCAAAGCAATGATAGAAGGAAGAATATCAGCTGGTGTGGTTATTGGAAATAATTCGGATCTTGGAGGTGGCTCTAGCACAATGGGAACATTGTCAGGAGGAAACAACGTCAAAATCTCTATTGGAGAAAATTGTCTTTTAGGAGCAAATTCTGGTCTTGGCATTTCCTTAGGAGATAACTGTACAGTGGAAGCAGGATTATATCTAACTGCTGGAACTAAAGTGCATCTAAACGATGCTAAAGGAGAGATAAAAAAAGCTTCTGAAATTTCTGGACATTCAAATCTTTTATTCTTAAGAGACTCATTGACTGGTAAAGTCTTAGCAAAGGAAAATAAAAAATCTATAAAGCTTAATCAAGAGCTTCATGATAATGATTGAGCTGCTTCAAAAACTTATCCAAATTAAATCTTTATCACCAAAAGATATGGGTTGTTTTGACATCATTGAACAACACTTAATTGATTTAAATTTTAAATGTGAAAGGATTAAGTATCTTAATGTAGAAAATCTTTATGCAACTATTGGTGACAAAGGAAAGCTTTTTTGTTTTTTAGGGCACACCGATGTAGTTCCAACTGGTCCTGAGGATAAATGGAAATACCCACCCTTCTCAGCAACTATTGATGGAGACCTTCTGTATGGAAGAGGAACGGCAGATATGAAAGCTTCAGTTGCAGCTTTCATTGAATCTACAAAAGAGTTTCTTGATTCTAATGATGATTTAAATTTTAGATTAGCAATCTTATTAACATCAAATGAAGAAGGAACTGCCAATGATGGATTTATAGATAAAATTATAGAGAAAATGATAGCAGACAACGAAATTATAGATTTTTGTCTCGTAGGTGAACCAACTTCATCTGAAAAAGTGGCTGATTGTGCAAGAATTGGAAGAAGAGGTTCTCTTGGCGGCCATTTAAAAATACTTGGAAAACAGGGACATATCGCATATCCAGAAAAAATTGTTAATCCAATTCTCTTATCAGGTGACTTGATTTCAAAATTAAATAATAAAATTTGGGATGATGGGAACGCTGACTTTGATCCCACCAGTTTCCAAATTTCTAATATTAATGGAGGTACTGGAGCTCATAATGTAGTCCCAGGAGAACTTGAAATAATATTTAATTTTAGATTTTCACCCGAATCTAATGAAGAAAGCCTCAAATCTGATTTTGAATCAATACTTGATGAGCTAAAGCTAAGGTATGATTTAAATTGGGACTTAAATGGGTATCCATACTATACAGAAAATAATTTTTTTAAAGATATTGTCTCAAATTCAGCTGAAGAAATAACTGGATATAGGCCTGAATTAAACGCAAAAGGTGGTACCTCTGATGGACGTTTTGTTGCAAAGATGAATACTGAAATTGTTGAACTGGGTCCTGTCAATAAATCTATTCACCAAATAGATGAGCACATAAAAATTAGTGAACTGTGGACTCTTAAAGATATTTATAAACAAATTTTAATCAATCTGAATCAAAATCTTTAGATTTTTTCTTTCTATCATATTTTGTTTTATCTTTATGAGTTTTAGGCTTATGAAATTTATCCATATTTTTCTTAACAGGGTCACTTTTCTTTTTAATTGGCGCCATGCATTAATTTTTTTAGAAGAGGAGTAATAACTGCCAAGAATATCCCACAGCCTATCGCCATTAGCCCCACATCAGTATAAACATCCATAAATGATTGTTTTTGAGCAAGACTGAAAACATCTCCTGACCCTCCAGATGACTCTGATGCTGTAGCTCTAGCAATTAATCCAGCTACATAATTTCCGGCTGCAGATGCAAAAAACCACATCCCCATCATAAATCCAACAATTCTTTGTGGTGATAATTTAGTTACTGATGATAGTCCAACAGGAGATAGACATAATTCTCCTAAAGTATGTAACAGATAAATTAATATTATCCAGAAGATCCCAGTTTGAAGGCCTTCAGAAGATTTCATACCATAGACCAGTGCTAAAAATCCTAATCCAACAAAAACAATACCAATTGAAAACTTAATTGGCGTAGAGGGCTCCATATTTCTTTTTGCAAGGGCTATCCATAACATAGCAAATAGAGGGGCTATAGTAAAAATAAAGCCTGCATTCAAAGATTGGAACATAGATGCTGGAACTTCCCAACCAAAAATGACTCTGTCAACTCCTCTATCAGTGAGGATATTTAAAGATGAGCCAGCTTGTTCAAAGAGTGCCCAAAAAATTAATGAGAATAAAATTAATATACCTACAACTATTAATCGATCTCTCTCTTCAGGATCACATCTAAATAATGCATATAATAACCATGCTCCAATAAATATTACGCCAAAACCTCCTAAAAGTTGTCCTACAAGTTGTGAGTTTTGAACAAGAAACCATGTTACCAAAACCATAAAAACGCCTGAGATATAAGCCCAATATTCATAACTTATTCCATTCATCTTTTCTAAGTACTTGTTTGATGGAGGTTCTGCAAGACCTTCAAGATATTTTTGACCCCATAAAAAAATTATTAAGCCAAGCAACATTCCAATTCCAGCAGCACCAAATCCATAAGCCCACCCCACTTGTTCTCCTAAGTAACCACATAAAAGAGTTGCTGTGAATGCGCCTATATTTATACCCATATAAAAAATAGTAAAACCAGAATCTCGTCTTGGATCACCCTCCTTATACAATGCTCCAACCATGGTAGAAATATTTGGCTTTAAGAATCCAACTCCAGATACAATTAAAGCAAGTGATAAATAAAATATTTGCTCGCTACTTTCGACTGTCATCCCTAAATGACCAAAAACTAAGAGTATTGCCCCATAGGTGACTGCTTTTTTTGAACCTAAAATCTGATCAGCTAACATACCACCAAAAACTGGCATGATATAAACTAAAGAAGTATATGCCCCATAAATTAAATAACTTGTTGCATCTGTAAATTCCCAATGTTTGGTTAAGTAAAGAATTAGGAGCGCTCTCATTCCATAATATGAAAATCTTTCCCACATTTCTGTAGCAAAACATACGAATAAGCCTTTTGGGTGGCCTAAAAAGTCAGAAGTTGTATTCATAGCAATTTATTTTTTTTAATAATTTAGTACTATACCAAAATGAATGATAAATCATACATCGTATTTCCACTTAAGAGGATTTTAGCTACCGTATATGATTTATTTCTTTTATTGGGTGTCTGGTTTGGAGTAGGCTCATTAGCGCTCTGGGTTAACGGAGGCGAAATTCTAAATCCTTGGGTTGGATTATGCTTAGTTTTTATTAGCACATGGGGCTTTTATAGTTTTTTTTGGATCCATGGTGGTAAGACTCTAGGAATGGCAGTATGGAAATTTGAAATATATAGCTTAGATAACAAAAAGTTAAGCCTATTCCAAACAACGATTAGGCTTTTATTCAATTTAGTCACATTTTTTCTTGCTGGATTGCCCTTATTATTGATTTACTATTCTAATGAAAATCTCTCATTAAGCGATATGGCATCGAAAACCTCTTATCGTAAAATTTA
>CACDCN010000003.1 GCA_902551185.1 uncultured SAR86 cluster bacterium
TTACAATCTTGGCCCTACTAATATTATTAATGTTGCAAATCTTATCGATACCGATCCTAATAACGTAACTTGGGAGCAAATTGAAGAACAATTAAAAATTCTAAGTGGAGAAGATTTAAATTTAATTGATAGTGAAAATTATTCTAGAGGTCAACAAGCAATTGATTATGTATATAGAGTTAATAGTTATTATAAAATTTTAAGTGCTCACGCATGCATTGCACCTAAAGATCAATTAGTTTTCTTTTAAGAAAAGCAATCTTATCTCTGCATAATGCAGCTTTTTCAAATTCCATTTTCTTTGCAAATGCAAACATTTCATCTTCAAGTTTTTGCAAAGTGTCCGTTAAATTATCGACAGTATCATCCTTAATTTTAAAAGAGACAAATTTTTCGATATCTTCTTTCTTCTTTTTGCCTTTTCCCTTGATTACCCTTGCTCCTTCCATAATATCTTTAACTTTTGTATTAATCGATTTAGGAGTTATCTTGTTCTTTTTATTAAACGCTTCTTGGACGGATCTTCTTCTATCGGTTTCATCAATTGCTCTTTGCATTGATCCTGTAACTTTGTCAGCATATAAAATTGCCTTACCTCGAATATGACGAGCAGCCCTTCCAATAGTCTGAATTAAAGTTGTGTCTGATCTTAAAAAACCCTCCTTGTCCGCATCTAAAATTGCAACCAAACTGACCTCGGGTATATCAAGCCCTTCTCTTAATAAATTAATGCCAACAAGTACGTCAAATTTACCTAACCTTAAGTCTCTTATGATTTCTACTCTCTCAACTGTATCTATATCAGAATGCATATATCTTGCTGAAATATTATTTTCATTTAAATAATCGTTTAAATCTTCTGCCATACGTTTAGTTAGAGTGGTAATTAAAACTCTTTCTTTCATTGCAACTCTTTCATTGCATTCACCAATAACATCATCGATTTGAGAGGATGCTGGTCTTATTTCAACATCTGGATCGGTTAAACCAGTTGGCCTAACAAGCAACTCAACTAAATTATCTTGCTTCTCGTTTTCATATTTACTTGGAGTTGCTGAAACATAAATTCTTTGAGGCGCTAACATCTCCCATTCTTCAAATCGTAATGGCCTATTATCAAGAGCGGATGGCAATCTAAAACCATATTCAACTAGAGTCTCTTTTCTTGATCTATCTCCTTTATACATGGCTCCTATTTGAGGAACAGACACATGAGATTCATCAATAAATACAATTGCATCTTTTGGTATGTAGTCAAATAAACAAGGTGGGGATTCTCCTGGCTTTCGTCCACTAAGATACCTGGAGTAATTTTCAATGCCTTGGCAGTACCCAAGCTCCCGCATCATCTCCATATCATAGTTAGTTCTTTCTTGAAGGCGTTGCGCTTCAACAAGTTTGTCATTATTTTTTAAAAAACTTAATCGCTCTTGAAGCTCTTCTTTAATATCAGGTATGCAATTAGTAACCGTCTCTCTTGGGGTTACGTAATGTGTTTTAGGGAATATAGTAGCTCTTGGTATTTCATTTATTAATTCACCAGTTAAAGGGTCAAACCAAGCAAGTTTTTCTATTTCATCTCCAAAGAACTGAATTCTTAATGCTTCCTTGTCAGAGTCTGCGGGATAAACATCAACCGTATCCCCTCTTACTCTAAATGTTGCTCTTCTAAAATCTAAATCATTTCTAGTGTATTGAAGTGCTGAAAGTCTAAGCACTAAATCTCTTTGAGAAATTATGTCACCACGATCTAAATGAACGACCATTTTTAAATAAGACTCTGGCGCACCTAATCCATATATCGATGAAACAGTTGCAACCACAATAGTATCTTTTCTTTCAATCAATGCTTTAGTTGCTGAAAGTCGCATTTGCTCTATATGTTCATTTATTGAAGCATCCTTGGCTATATAAGTATCTGATGTTGGTACATATGCCTCGGGTTGATAATAATCATAGTAAGAAACAAAGTACTCAACAGAATTATCAGGAAAAAAATCTCTAAACTCGCCATAAAGTTGTGCAGCAAGAGTTTTGTTATGGGCCATGACTATTGCAGGTCTTTGGGTCTCTTCTATAACCTTTGCCATAGTATAAGTTTTGCCAGATCCCGTCACTCCCAATAGAGTCTGATGAAGCAGACCATCTGATAGTCCAGAAACTAGATTTTTAATTGCTTCTGGTTGCGACCCAGCTGGCTCAAAATCGGATATTACCTTTAGTGCTTTTGTCATTTACTTATATATAAAAAATTACTTATAATGCTCTGCTATTAGCGTTCCTCAGTAGCTCAGCGGTAGAGCAGTTGACTGTTAATCAATTGGTCGTTGGTTCGATCCCAACCTGAGGAGCCAATTCTAAATTTTAATCTAAAAATATTCACTAAATATTTAAAATAAAAAATTTCTTTATAAGATTATATAAATTATCTCTCACTTTAGTAAAAGCTACTCTTGATTGAATATCTGAAAATTTTTCATTAACAGGGTCTTCGTTCATCCAATGAATTTTCTTAGCATCATTATTAAGCACAGGACATACCTCTTCTGAGCACAGGGTAATAACAAAATCTAAATTATTAATAAAATCCTCATCTAAATCATCTATAGATTTTGAGAATTGGTCTGAGATATCTATTCCAATTTCATTCATAGTCAACACTGCATTTGGATGAACATTGCCTGAAGGCTTAGATCCCGCACTTTTAATAACGTATTTTGAGCCAAGTATTTCTTTTGCTAACCCCTCTGCTATTTGGCTTCTAGCTGAATTACCGACGCATAAAAATAAAATATTCATTAATCAAAATTGTAGATTTTAAAATATGAGAGTATCTTATATCTATTAAGAAAAATTATTAAATGTTTAATAAAGTAAGTGTGAGTAAAATGCTAGGTGGCCTAGAGGGTTATTTAGGAGAAGATGATTATTCTGAGCCGTTAGATATATTAATTAATTCTACAAATAAAAATAATAAATTTAATCTTTTTGGCAATATTGCTTTTAATAATCAGTTAAAAAATAGGTTAAAAGTCAGAAAAGATTTATATGAACTAATATCTAAAAATTCATTACCTCCTCCTGCTGATCCTGTATTTGTTACCGGGCTGCCTAGGTCCGGTACAACTTTTTTATTTAATCTTCTTGCTTTGGATAGCAATCATAGATCTCCATTATATGGGGAGATCATGGCCCCACTACCATTAGCTAAAAATGAGAAACAAAAGGCATGGAAAGAAAGAAAAATAAATCTAGAGCTCAAGTTTGCTAGAACAATAATTCCAAAGTTAAGAAATATGCATCATATAAGAGCGCAAACACCAGAGGAATGCATGTTAATAGCTACTATGAATATAAGAAGTATTGTATATATGTGCATGGTCGATGTGCCTGAATATGTTGAGTATCTCAAAAATTGCAGCTTTGAGTCTGTCTTTCTTTGGCATAAAAGGTTCTTTCAAATGCTTGAATTGACAGGTCGCCCAAATAGATGGCTTCTTAAAGACCCAAGCCATATAGGACATATTCCAGAAATACTATCTACATATCCAAATGCACGTTTTATAAATATTCATAGAAATCCAATTCAATCAATTGCGTCATTTTGTAGCCTAACTAAAAATATAAGATCAGCATTTTCAAAAAATGTCGACACTAAAGAGATTGGGAAGACAGTTCTAGATTTTTGGCAACATAATTTAAACAAGGGTATGAGTTATAGAGAATCTCTAAGACCAAACCAAATAGCAGATATTAACTACGAAGATTTTATTAAAAGCCCTTTAGACACTATAAAAAATACTTATTCAGTACTAGGTTTTGACATTGATATTGAGACAGAAAATAAAATGGGAGAATATTTAATCAAACAAAATCAAATAAAAAAGGAAAAACATAATTATTCGCTTGAAGAATTCGATCTATCGCCAGAAATAGTTAATGATCATTTTCATAACTACATGATGAGCCATGAATTTTAGTGATAAAATTGCATGAATAATCTAGGATAAATTATTGAAAAACTACAAAATTAAAACTTTAGTAATATTTTCTACATCGCTTTTGCTTTTAAGCTCATGCGGAGATAGAACTAGTAATAACGAGATTGAAAAAATTATGGAGAAAACTATGACACAAGTAACTATTAAAACGTCTGTTGGTGATATCCAACTTGAGCTAAATAATGAAAAAGCGCCTATTACAGTTGAAAACTTCAAAGCCATTGCTAATTCAGGCTACTATGAAGGAACTATATTCCATCGTGTAATAAATGGATTTATGGTTCAAGGTGGTGGTTTAACTGCAGATATGAATAATAAATCAAGTGGTACCAGTCCTATTCAAAATGAAGCAAACAATGGTCTAACAAATGACAGAGGAACTATTGCAATGGCAAGAACCATGGACCCTCATTCTGCAACTAGTCAATTCTTTATTAATCATAAAGATAATGGATTCTTAAACCACACCGGAGAAAATTCTCAAGGTTGGGGTTATGCAGTTTTTGGCACTGTGACTGAAGGTATGGATATTGTTGATCAAATTGCTGATGTTGAAACAGGGTCTTCTGGCGGTCATCAAGATGTTCCCACTGAAGTTATAACAATAGAGTCTGTTACTATTAGTGAATGAAGCCACGCTTTATATCAGATATACATTTAAGTGAAGATAATACTCATTTAACTAATGCTTTCAAAGCATTCTTAAATGAATCCAAAGAAGATTGCACTCACCTATTTATTTTAGGAGACTTATTTGAAATTTGGATTGGTGATGATGATGAAAATGCTTTCATTGAAGAAATAAAAAAAATTCTAATCGATTTTACTGCAAATGGTCCTGAAACATTTTTTATGCATGGCAATAGAGACTTTCTGTTAGGGGAAAATTTTGCTAACGAAGTAGGTATTTCTTTGCTGCCTGACCCATATACATTAGATATAAATGGGTTAAAAGTTATTCTGAGTCATGGTGACTTTTTATGTACTGATGACGTTGATTATATTAATTTTAGAAATCAAGTAAGGTCTGAAGATTGGCAAAACGATTTCCTGTCTAAAAGCATCGAAGAGAGAAAGCAAATAGCGCAATCTTTAAGATCCCATAGCAAAAAGGCAACATCCGATAAGTCTCTTGAAATCACAGATGCAAATCTTGAAACAGTAAATAAATTTATTAAAGAACATAACCCAGATATTTTTATTCATGGGCATACACATAGACCCAAAATTCACCAACACGATTCTACACAGAGAGTTGTGCTTGGAGATTGGGATAATAGTGGGTGGTATCTATCAATTATTGACTGTAATTTAAATCTAAAAGAACTTGAAATATATGATTGATAAAAGGTGCAATAGTGATGAGTGGTATGTCGATAGATATGACTATCGAAATGAGGAATCAATTCTTTTGTATAGTAAAAAATTAGAGGGTAAAACCTTAAGAGATGTCTTATCAGAAAAGGAAGTCAAAGAAATAGAGAATCATAAATTAGATAAAGGTGATCTTGGAAAAATAATTGAAGAGCACTATTTTGGATTAAAAACAAACTCATCACCAGAACCGGATTTTAGTGATATCGGGTTAGAGCTAAAAGTAACCGCATGTAAAATAAATAATAATAAACAGCTTGTTACTAAAGAAAGATTAGTTTTGAACATCATCAATCCATTTGAAATAGTTAAAGAAAAATGGGAATCATCAAGCTTCTTAAAAAAAAATAATCGAATTTTATTGTTGAGATATATTTGTCCAATGAATCCTCACGATAATAGCAAGGTCGACTACTCTGTAAGTAAATTAGATTATAAATTTATAAGCATCTCAATTCATGTAATGAAAAATAGTTTATTTATAAAAGAAATTAAAAATGACTGGGAATACATATTTAATAAAATTAACGATGGTAGACCAGATCTCTTATCGGAAAAATATACAACCTATATGGGGCCTTGTCCAAAAGGAAGTGATAAGAATAGTATAAGAAATTATCCAAATTACAAAGGAAAATTCATGCAAAGAGCATTTGCATTGAAGACAAATTACATGAATATTTTATTAATGGGCTCAGATATAGTTTCTAATTGGAAAAAATAGTTACACATTATGCATCTTAAAAAGGGCTTTTCCTAACCCTTCGATAACACCAACAACAAGGGCATTACCCATAAAGAAAGAGCGTTTGGTATCGCTAGCTGATTTTGTAAAATTATCTGGAAACATATTTGCCCTTTCAAGCTCTATTGGAACTAAACGTCTATATTTCCCATGATCTTCTATAACATGTTTAAATCTGCTTGGTGTCGTTCCTCCTTCGCTCGTAATAATAGTTCTCATGGGTTTGTCTAATTTTTCAGGAAAACTCATTGGACCTTCTACATAATAAAATATTTCGCCATTGCTTTTTTTGCGTTCCTCTTTTTTTGCACCCTTAAGGTATTTCCACCTATCTAGATCTTCTCCTAAATAAAATTCTTCTGATACCTCATTATGGCTAACTAAAATATCTTTTAATGTTTTTTGTACGCCATCATATTTTGGTTCTGTTTTTGTGGTCCAGACTTCGCGATTAATCATCACACCAGAATTTTCAAAAACACCTTTATGACCTTTTTCTTTATTAAAGTTGCTAGTTATTTCAACTAAATCACCTTCTATCTTGAAGGAATTAAAATAAAAATCATCGATTAGCCTAAGTTGACCTTTTCTTTTAGTGTTCACTGGAAAAGCTTTCGCTATTACACCTTTTTTAAAAATCCACTCTGAATAAGAAGAGTATTTCTTATATATAGGAGATTTCTTATGATAAGCAAATATAAATACCCTTCTTCGCCTTTGCGGCATTCCGTAATCTGCTGCATTAATAACTCTCCACTCAACCATATAACCTAAATCTGCAAGAGATGCTAATATAATTGCGAAATCTTTGCCTCTTTGCTTTACTGGCGATTTAATCAATCTATCAACGTTTTCTAATAGAACATATTTTGGTCTTTTGGCCTCTAATATATCTCTTATGCTCCACCATAAAACTCCTTTTTTTCCTTCAATTCCCTTCGACTTTCCCAGTTGTTTTGCAACCGAATAATCCTGACATGGAAAGCCCCCTACCAATAAATCATGCCTTGGTACAGATTTTGGATTGACCGTTCCGATGTCTTCATTTGAGTGCCCTTCACTTCCAAACATTTCTTTATAGACATCGCTTGCGTGTTGGACTTTTACTCCTGGCTCCCATTGATTATTCCAAACAGTTTCGTAGTTTTTAACCATTCTTTTTGTATAACCACTACTGGGGGACTTGCCTTTCCATCCCTCTAAGCCAAGTCTAAATCCACCAACTCCAGCAAATAATTCAACAACTTTTAATTTTTCTTTTTTAGGCATGTTCCAGCATTATACGTGATTGATTTTAAGTGATCAACATCAAAAAATAATATTGTTTTGTTTTATATTATACTGTATATTTATACAGTATATAAAAATATCTATCTTATGAAAGTTGACTACATCGGAAAAATTTCTGAAGAAAATCTGCCGGCAATATTTGTGCCCTATTTTCTTGAATCAGTCCATGCCGGATTCCCTAGTCCGGCAAGCGACTATATCGAAAGCCCTATAGATTTAAATAAGCATCTGATAAAAAATGGGGCTGCAACTTTTCTAGTTAGAGCCCAGGGCCAATCTATGGCTGGATCAGGCATTACTGATCAAGCGGTTTTAATAGTTGATAGAAGTATAAAACCATCCCATAACAGTATTGTAGTTGCAACTCTAGATGGTGAGTTTGTATGTAAAAGATTAAAACTCAAACCAAAAATGTGCTTGATGCCAGACAATCCAGACTACCCTCCTATATTTATAAATAATGGACAAGAATTAGAAATAGTAGGAACCGTAACAGCTGCCATTAATAAATTCTAATGACCGTTGCTCTTGTGGACTGTGAAAGTTTTTATGCGTCTTGTGAAAGAATCTTTCGCCCAGATCTAAAAAATAAACCCATCGTTGTTCTCTCTAATAATGATGGATGTGTCATTGCATTTAGTAAAGAGGCAAAAAAGATGGGGATTAGTATGGGTGTACCATGGTTTAAAGTAAAAAAACCTTTTCTCAAGCAAAAAGGTCAAGTATTTTCATCTAATTTTGCATTTTATGGAGATATGTCAGCCAGAGTTATGAATATTTTGGAAGGGTTTGTTCCAAAGACTGAAGTTTATAGCATTGATGAAGCTTTTTTAGATTTTGATACATTGAAACAAAATTATGATTTATATGACTTTAGTTGCCATATAAGATCTCTTATAAAACAATGGACCGGAATCCCGGTTCGAATCGGCATAGCCCCAAATAAAACTCTAAGTAAAATTGCAATCAGTGAAATTAAAAGAAGAAATATACCAACATCTGTTTTGTATCTATCAAATGATAAAGAAATTAAAAATGCTCTTAAGAATACACCCGTACACAAAATATGGGGAGTGGGAAGAAGATTGAATGAGCATTTAACATCTGCCGGGATTAATACTGCATTAGATTTAACAAAAATAAGCCCTCAGCATATTAGAACAAAATTTAGTATTGTCTTAGAAAGAACGGTGAGAGAGTTAAGAGGAGAAAAATGTCTAACTATTGAAAACAATATCGAATCAAAAAAACAAATTATTGTCAGCAGAAGTTTTGGTGAAAGAGTTTCTAATTTCGAAACTTTAAGACCTATAGTTAGTAATTTCGCTGTTAGAGCTGCAGAAAAATTAAGGAGTGAGAAACAAAAATGTTCTCAAGTATCAGTTTTTGTAAAAACAAGCCCTTTCAATAAGGCCAAGCCTCAGCATGCTGAGATAAAAACCATAAAACTATTTACTCCTACAAACGATACCAGAAATATTCTAATAGCTGCTAAAAAAGGATTATTATCAATTTTTAGATTAGGCTATGATTATGCAAAGGCTGGCATAATCTTAAATAAGTTCTCAAATGAAAAAACGAAACAATATTCACTCTTTCAAGACCCTGATGAACCAAAAGAAAATATGAAATTTATGAATTATATTGATCAAATAAACACCCAAGAAACTCAAATCTATTTTGCATCACAAAATACTAAAACATGGTCACCAATGAAACAAAACATGACTTCACCCAGATACACAACAAACTGGCATGAATTGCCCAAGGTCAATTAAGTGATAAAAAAAATAAATAAAGAAAGGGGGGCTGTAGGATGGATGTTAATGCCAGACTGGTATAAAACAGCCTCAGATTATATAAAGATAAGCATTCAAGTAAATAATATTCGTGTAATGTTAGAAGATTTAAAAAGCAGATTATCACTAAGCTCTCTTCGATTAAGACATGCCTTGCTTTACAAACATTCGAAACAAAGAAAAGCAGAATTGAAATTACAAAAAAGGATAGTAGATGAGCATATAAATCAAATAGAAAAATTGTTAGAAGAAAATGAAAACCTGCGAAGAGAAAATTTTACAAAAGAATATGGAGAAGATTATTGTAAATTTAATAGCTGAGCATTAGTTATTAGATATCTCTATTGATTTCATCAAAAAAATCCTTTATGACGTGTTTCATCTTCAATTTTAATAATATAAAGAAACTAGTAAATGAGAATGATAATCATATTGATTATTATTAAATAAATACCTTATATCAGTGGTTTACATTAATTATAATAGCATTATAATTTCTAGTACTACAACTAAATTAAGGAACTAAACATGACAAAAATTAAAGAAATTAATTCAAAAGAAGTATGTGATATTTTAAATTCAATAATGGAATATGAGCTTGCTGGCGTTGTAAGATATACCCACTCCTCAATGATGGTAAGCGGGCCTTATAGGTTGCCTATTGTAAGTTTCTTAAAAGAGCAAGCTGCTGAGTCTTTAATGCATGCCCAGCTTGCAGGTGAAAAGATAGCGGGTTTAGATGGCCACCCGAGTCAGAAAATTGCAAAGATAAAAGAAACAAATAGACATTCTATAAAAGATATTTTAGAGGAAAGTTTAGAACATGAACTTCATGCATTAAGCCTATATAAAAAATTATTAAAGTCTGTTGAAAATAAATCTATTTATCTTGAGGAATATGCAAGAGCGCAAATTGGTGAAGAGGAACAACACTCTTTAGAGCTAAAAATAATGCTAAAAGATTTTAGTTAACTATTTTTAAAATATCTATCATGATGAGCTTCAGAAAGTTCTAGAAGCTCATCATTAATTTCGTCTTTAATAGTTTTAGGATTGAACTCATTTAAACTTTTTATTCCATAATTGCCGAGATCAAAAGATTGAGAACCTGCAGCTCTAAATAAATCAAAAATCCAAGTTAATGGATCGAGCGAATTATTAAAACTAATCGCTTTGTCTTGTAATTGTTTTGCTAATAATTTTTTATCTATTATCTCGAACCTATTTTTAAGAATTTTAATTTTAAATTTCTCTAAACGATTGTTTACTATTTCTCTTTCTTCTAAAGAATATTTAGTCCAACTAACAACCTCATGAGAAAAACGTTTACATCCTTTGCAAACCTCATCTCCAAAAGTTGTAGAACAAATACCCAAACATGGAGTTGCCGATCTTTTTTTATCTAGCTTACTCATAGAAGAAAATAATAACTCATTTTTAAATAAATTTGCCTTATTTGGTGGCTATCTTTCGCTATAAGAGTAAAATATGGGCATCGGAGACCATACGATGTTAAAAAGTTACAAAAAACATGCCGATGAAAGAGCTAAACAGGGCATACCTCCTCTACCATTGGATGCCGATCAAACCTCAAAACTAGTAGATTTACTAAAATCTGAGCATGAAGAGTCAGAATTGCTACTTTTTTTATTAAAAGAAAGGGTCCCAGCAGGCGTTGATCAATCAGCATACGTAAAAGCAGCATTTTTATCAGACATAACAACAGAAAAAACATCCAGCCCATATATCAGCAAAGAGCAAGCTGTGCAGATATTGGGAACAATGTTAGGTGGTTATAATATAGAGCCATTAATTAAATGTTTAGAAATAGAAAATCTTGGTGAGGAAGCAGCAAGCGCTTTAAGTAACACACTGTTAATTTTTGATGCATTTAATGAAATATTTGAGCTTTCAAAAACTAATAAACATGCAAAAAAGGTAATCAATTCATGGGCCGAGGGCAAGTGGTTCACTGATAAATCTGAAATACCTGATCAAATAAAACTTACCGTATATAAAGTGCCTGGTGAAATTAATACCGATGATTTGTCACCTGCAACTGATGCATGGTCAAGACCTGATATTCCTTTGCATGCAAAAGCTATGTTTAAAATGCCAAGAGAGGGACTTGATAACCCTCTTGAAACAATAGAAAAATTAAAAGAAAAAGGTAATCCATTAGTTTTTGTTGGTGATGTTGTAGGAACTGGTTCGTCTAGAAAATCAGCAACTAATTCAGTTTTATGGCATATGGGTGATGAAATACCATGCATTCCAAATAAAAAAGAAGGTGGATTTTGCTTTGGTGGGAAAATAGCCCCTATTTTCTTTAATACTCTTGAGGATTCAGGAGCATTTCCAATTGAAATGGATGTTTCAGGAATGGAGATGGGACAAGAAGTAATTCTTGAGCCTTTTAATGGTCAAGTTATTGATGTAGAAACTAATAAAGTTATTACAAAATTTGAACTTAAGACAGATGTAATACTAGACGAAGTTAGAGCAAATGGAAGAATACCCTTAATTATTGGAAGACAACTTACTGATAAAACAAGAGAGGTATTAAATTTAGATCCTACAGATATTTTTAGAAGACCAGATGCAAAAGATAAATCAAAAAAGGGTTATACCCTTGCGCAGAAAATGGTTGGTAAAGCTTGTGGAATAGAAGGCGTAAGGCCAGGAACATATTGCGAACCAAGAATGACTACTGTTGGTTCACAAGACACAACTGGCCCAATGACCAGAGATGAACTTAAAGAACTTGCATGTTTAGGATTTTCAGCTGATCTTGTGATGCAATCATTTTGTCATACTGCCGCATATCCAAAACCAGTAGACATTGAAACTCAGCACAGCCTCCCAGACTTTATTATGAACAGAGGGGGCGTTTCTTTAAGGCCTGGAGATGGAATAATTCATTCATGGATGAATAGAATGCTTTTGCCAGATACCGTAGGTACTGGTGGAGACAGTCATACTAGATTTCCAATAGGTATTAGTTTTCCTGCTGGATCTGGTTTAGTAGCATTCGCTGCTACTCTTGGTGTTATGCCTTTGGATATGCCTGAATCAGTTTTGGTTAGATTTAAGGGCGATATGCAACCAGGCATAACCTTAAGAGATCTGGTTAATGCAATTCCATATGCTGCAATTCAAAATGGACTTCTTACTGTTGAAAAAAAAGGAAAGAAAAATATTTTCTCAGGAAGATGTCTTGAGATTGAAGGTTTACCAAATATGAAGGTTGAGCAAGCATTTGAGCTTTCAGATGCTTCTGCAGAAAGATCAGCATCGGGTTGCACTGTTAGATTAAATAAGGAACCAATAATTGAATATCTTAACTCTAATATAGTGATGTTGAGATGGATGATAGCCTCTGGTTATGGTGATGCGAAAACGCTTGAAAGAAGAGCTCAAGCAATGGAAGAATGGATTCTTAACCCTGAATTATTAGAGCCAGATAAGGATGCTGAATATGCAGAGGTGATTGAAATAGATCTAAATGAAATAAAAGAACCATTATTAGCATGTCCAAATGATCCAGATGATATTAAACCATTATCAGAGGTTGCAAATACTGAAATCCAAGAAGTATTTATTGGCTCTTGTATGACAAATATAGGTCACTTTAGGGCTGCTGGAACTCTATTAGAAAAATATAATGGCATTAAAGCAAGATTATGGGTTGTACCCCCAACAAAAATGGATGAAAAACAGCTTATTGAAGAAGGGATATACAATATTTTTGGAGTTTCAGGAGCTAGAACTGAGGTACCAGGATGCTCTTTATGTATGGGTAATCAAGCAAGAGTTCTTGCAAATTCAACGGTAGTGTCAACATCAACAAGAAACTTTCCTAATAGACTTGGTGATGGTGCTAATGTTTTTCTGGCATCAGCTGAGCTTGCAGCTATTTCATCTGTACTTGGTAAATTACCAACAGTTGATGAATACCATAAATATATGGCAGACATTAATCCTTTATCAGATGAAATTTATAGATACTTAAATTTTAACGAAATAGATAGTTACGTTGAAAGTGCAAACTCTGCAGAAATACCTGCTATAAATATTGTTAATCCGAATTAGCCGTTAGCCTTAGATTTTTCTCTTTGCAGCTTTAATTCATCTTTTCTTGAATTCTCTAAATCTTCAAGATAATTTTCAACCAAAGGTGTTATATATTTACCAGTAAATATAGAAGTTTCAAATTCGTTAATTTCTGGATTTCCAACTTGAACAGTATCAATTAAATCATCTAGGGTTTGGTAAATTAACCAGTCTGCATCGATCTCTTTTGCAACCTCATCATTAGTTTTGTTTGATGCTATCAGTTCTGATGTTGATGGCATGTCAATGCCATATAAGTTTTGGTACTTAATTGGTGGGGCTGCAGAAGCAAAATAAACTTTTTTTGCTCCTGAGGCTCTTGCCATTTCAATTATTTTTTTACTAGTTGTGCCTCTAACAATTGAATCATCTACAAGCAAAACATTTTTTCCTTGAAACTCCAAATCTAAAATATTTAATTTTCTTCTGACAGATTTTTTTCTTTCTTCTTGATATGGCATGATAAATGTTCTGCCTATATAGCGATTTTTTACAAACCCCTCTCTGTAAGGAATGCCTAAACCAACTGCCAATTCATGGGCTGCAGTTGTAGAGCTATCTGGTATTGGGATAACGACATCTATATCGTGGTCTGGTTTTGTTTTCTTAATTTGTTCAGCTAGTTTAGAACCCATACGCATTCTTGCTTTGTATACTGATACTTCATCAATCTTTGAATCTGGCCTAGCAAAATATACATACTCAAAAATACATGGTCTTTTTATAGGTTCTTCTGAGCATTGTTGTGAGTGAAGTTTTCCTTTTTTATCAATAAATATAGCCTCTCCGGGTTCGATATCTCGCAACTTCTCAAAGCCCATGGAAGTAAATAATGCGTCCTCAGATGAAATAATATATTCTTCTCTAGTTTTTCCATTTCTTATACCTATAGATAAAGGTCTAATAGCATTATTATCTCTAAAGGCTAAAATACCATGGCCTGTAATTAGTGCAAGAACTGCATAAGCCCCATCACATCTAAAATGAGTTTTAGAAACTGCTTTAAAAATATGTTCTGCTGAAGGGTATATTTCTTTTTGCTTAGCTAACTCATGTGCAAAAATATTTAGCAATACCTCAGAATCAGAGTCTGTTTTAAGATGTCGCATTTCTGCATGGAAAAGTTCGGCTGAAAGTTGTTTAGCATTTGTTAAATTTCCATTGTGCGCAAGGCTAATTCCATATGGTGAATTTACATACATTGGTTGCGCAAATTCTGACCCAGAGCCACCAGCAGTTGGGTACCTTACATGACCAATGCCATAGTTACCGATAAGATTATCCATATGTTTTTGTTCAAACACATCTCTAACATATCCCATAGATTTTCGGCTATTCAATTGATCTTCTTTATCGCAAACAACCATGCCCGCAGCATCTTGTCCTCTATGCTGAAGCATTAAGAGAGAATCGTATATTTCAGCTGCTACATTAGTTTCAGCAGAAATCCCAACTATTCCACACATTAAGAGTCCCCATCTTTTGTGTTTTCTTTATTCGAACCTGGAACCAATTGTTCTTGCATTGGTTCTATTAGTTCCAGAGTCTCCTCTACAATATTTCTATTATCTATTAAATCTCTAAAATATGCTTCTATTTGTGGGGCATATTTTTGAATAATCGGCGTTATTTTTGAATTACTAATTAAATCAGTAGTCTTTAAGCTTGAAGGAAGCAATAAAAATATTGCAAATAAAACTATTAGGCCTCTAATTAACCCAAACAGGACTCCTAAAAATCTATCAAAACCAGATGCTCCCGACCATTTAATAAGCTTACTTATAAACTTTATAACGATTCCGCCAACAAAAATAAAGATAACAAAAACGAAGATATATGAAATAATCTTAGAAATCTCTTCGTTGCCGATAAATTCATTGATTTTTGGTGTTGCTAAAAATTCAAGGCTTATTGCTGCAATAAATGCTGCAATCCATAAAAATAAAGATAAAAATTCTTTAGTAAAACCTCTTGTAAATGAAATTATTCCAGAAGCAATTAAGACAACTAAAATAAACCAATCAGCAGAATTTAATTCTAAAGCTTCCACCTAGATATTTCTCCATTTTTCGATTCAGACAATTCCTGAATTAAGCTCATATTATTAACAATATCATCTTCTGACAAAAAAGGTCCAACGTAAACTGCAAATAATTCTTTTTTATCTCCAAAAACTTCAACAAATGCTGGATAACCTCCATTATTAATTTTAATTTTTAATTTATTAGCATTTTCTTTGGATGAAAGAACATGAGCCCTATAGACAAAGAAATCAAAATCAGACTCTGTGAATATTTGAAATCCTCCTTTTATAGAGCTATCTATCTTTGTATCAATAATTTCTGTTTTAATATTAGATTGTTTGCTTTTTATGCTATTTATGTCTACTTGTTTATTGGCTGGATAAAAAATGTACATAGCTAATGTAAATGTGCCTATAAGAGCAAGCAGTCCAATTAATCTTTCGCTATGCATTAATTTTTATATGTTTTCTTTAATGTTTTGATCTCATTTGAAGTCTGCACAATTTTGTTTTTAAAGAATAGTTCATGATTCTCTTCAACAACATCTAAGTCATATAAATAATTAGCCATAATCCCATATGATTGAGATAGGCCTTTTTCGGATAAATCAGCATTTAAATTTATTCTTTCAAGGCTTGCGCCATTGCCGATATGGAATCTTCCCACAGGATCATTTGGCAAACCATCATCTCTATCCGATTCAGTTAGATATTTAATAGTTTTTTTCATCAGCTCTTCATCGCTGCAGTTTTTATCTGTACATCTCTCAAAAGTAATAGGAGCGTACTCTTCCATCCATTTCATCAAGCCTGGTATTGGCGATAAAGTTAAAAATTGATTAAGGTCTGGTAATTCTCTTTTAAGATTTTTTGCTACTTTTTTTATTAAAAAATTTCCAAAAGAAATGCCTAATAAACCATTATGACAATTTGAAATAGAATAAAAAATTGCAGTATTAGCATCTTCAATTTCTATTTCTTGTCTATCAAGATTAATAATTTTTTGAATGGATTTTGGAATACCTGTCGTTAATGCAACTTCTACAAAAATCAAAGGATCATTTGGAATCAAAGGATGAAAAAAGGCGAAACATTGCCTATCTATAGGAGCTAATCTTGCTCTCAGATCATCCCAAGAATTAATTTCATGGACAGCCTCATACTCAATTATTTTTTCAAGAATATTTGCAGGGGTTTCCCAATCAATTTTTTCTAAAACTAAAAATGATGGATTAAACCAATATTTAAATAGTTTCAATAGGCGTAAATCAAAAGTCTTCAAATCTTCATCATTTAAGGACCTTATTCTTTCTCTTAGCTTCACTAATCTATAAGTTCCATTCGATGTTGAGTTTAACCTTCTAAATAGTTCTATCCATTCTGGTTCAGATGAGGCCCTTACTTTTTCAAAATTTTCTGAATTTTTATTTGAAGAATAATTTTTTACATCCTTTAAAAGAGTCTTTGTATTAATATCATAATTTTTTAAGAGCTCCTTTAAGAACTTCTTTAATCCATTGTCATCTTGATCTTCTATGAGATTTAAAAGATGTTCTGCGTAGACTAATGAGGATACTTCGCCGGAAGTAGACATTACTGAATCAACAGCTTTATTAATATCATTATGAAGCTTGCCAAAACTCTTTGAACGAAGACGGTTTAAACGACGCGTACCCTTCATTACAGAAGATAAAATGTTTTGAAAGAGACTCATATTAGCCAACTCATGATATTGCTTGTTTGATTTGTGTAATATATGCACCTATTCTATCAAATTCTTTGGTCTGTGAATCATCTTCTATCATTTGCACAATTGATGAACCAATAATAACCCCATCTGAACAGTCTGCTAATAATTTTGCATCTTCTTTAGATTTAATACCAAATCCTGCTAATACCGGAACGGAAGCATGTTTTTTTATTTCATCTATATTTGTATTAATTTCTTTAACATCAAGATTTGAAGCCCCTGTAACACCTCTTAAAGTTACATAATAAATAAATCCTGAGCTGTTTTTTGCAATTGATTGGATCCTATCTTTTTTAGTTGTTGGAGATATCAATGAAATAGTATTTATAGTTTCATTTGTAATACCATAGTCTGCTAAATTTAATTCTCCTGGGATATCAACAACAAGAATTGAATCAATTGCATTGTTCTGATTTTCTTCAATTAATTTTTTATGTGAAAGAAAAGTATTTAAATAGCCCATTAAAACTAATGGAGTCTCATTATCAAGGTCTCTAAATTTATTAACAATATCATAAATAGTTTTTAACGATACATCATTTGCTAGCGCTCTATCATGTGCTTTTTGAATAATCGGCCCTTCTGCGATTGGATCGGTAAAAGGAACACCTATTTCAATTATATCTGCGCCAGAATCAACTAATAGCTTTATAAGCTCAACAGTTGTTTCTATATCTGGATCTCCAGCTACTAAATATGCTACTAAAGCTTTTTTATTTTCTTCTTTTAAGTCGGTTAACTTTTTTGTGAGTCTATTCAAAATTTTATTCCATCTATTTCAGCAACAGTATTGATATCTTTATCACCTCTTCCAGAAACATTAACAATAATATTTGCTGATGAATCAAAATCTTTCATCAACACATCTAAATATGCAAATGCATGTGCTGTTTCAAGTGCAGGTATTATTCCTTCAAGCTCGGAAACTTCATGAAATGCTTTTAATGCTGCTTTATCAGTTACAGCAACATATTCTGCTCTACCAGAGTCTTTGAGTAATGAATGTTCTGGTCCTACTCCAGGGTAATCAAGTCCAGCAGAAACTGATTTTGTAGCCTTGACTTGCCCAGAATCATTTTGCATTAGATAACTTAATGCTCCATGCAATACTCCAGGAGTTCCATCATTTAATGGAGCTGCATGTTCACCAGTCTCAACACCCTCTCCTCCTGCCTCTACTCCAATTAATCTAGTTTCTTTTATATCAATAAAAGGATAAAAAATACCCATTGCATTTGAGCCACCACCAACACAAGCAACAATTGCATTAGGCATATCATTAAACAAATCTTTAGATTGAGCTACAACCTCCTCTCCAACCACTGAATTAAAATCTCTAACTATCATTGGATAAGGATGTGGTCCAGTAACACTTCCTATAATGTAATAAGTATTATCAACATTTGTAACCCAATCTCTTAAAGCTTCATTTAATGCATCTTTTAAGGTTGCAGAACCTGATTCAACTGAATGAACTTCTGCTCCTAAAAGCTTCATTCTATAAACATTAAGAGACTGTCTTTGCACATCTTCAGCCCCCATATATATATGACATTCAAGACCAAGCCTTGCTGCCACTGTTGCTGTGGCAACTCCATGTTGTCCAGCCCCTGTTTCAGCAATTATTCTTTCCTTTCCCATATATTTAGCTAACAGAATTTGTCCTATAGTATTATTTATTTTATGTGCGCCTGTATGATTAAGGTCTTCTCTTTTTAACCAAATTGAACCTGTTCCATAGTGATTGGTTAGTCTTTCTGCAAAATATAAAGGAGATGGTCGACCTACAAATTCAGATAGATCTTTATAAAATTGTTCTTTGAATTCGGGCTTGTCTTTAAAATTATTATAAGTTTTTTCAAGTTCCTCTAATGCATGCATAAGAGTTTCTGGAACAAACTTTCCACCATATTCTCCAAAGAAACCATCTTTATCTGGCCAATTATGTTTATTAGTTGTCATTATTATTAAAATTTTTGTAAGACTTGCTTTATTAAATCTAAATCTTTTACCCCAGGAGATATTTCAACTCCTGAATTAATGTCAATACACCAAGGATTAATACTAATAGCATTATCAACATTTTCAATATTTATTCCACCTGAGATAATAATTTTTTTATCATTTTTGTTTATATCTTTAAGAAGATTCCAATCAAATACAGAACCAGTTCCTCCATATAGACCTTTTGTATAATTCTCAAATAAAATTGCAGACGCATCAGGATAATCAAATGCTATATTTATGCTACTGGAATCTTTAACTCTAATTACTTTCCAAAAATCTTTTTTAAAAGATTTGCAAAATTCATTATTCTCATTTCCATGGAATTGTAAAATTGGATCCTCAAAATTAGATGAAGTTTGTTGAATAAATTCTTTTGTGGCATCGACATAAACACATACTGCTCTTTTGTTTTGTAAATTAACTCCATTCACTTTGTTTAAAAAATCATTTGAAACGTTTCTTGGGCTTTTTTCAAAAAATATAAACCCTATAAAATCTATTGCTTCTAATTCAATTAACTGATTTAAAATATTTAAATCTTTGATGCCGCAAATTTTAATTAGAGGCTTCATTAGATCTTTAGCCTATCAAATAAATTATGTTCTAAACTTTCAATGTTTAAATTCTCATTATAGCTGGGCCCTAAGAAAAAAAGCCCTGATGCTGGAAGAGTTTTGCCAGCATAAACCCTATCTTCTTTTTTAAGAATATCCATAATCGATAATTTATTCTCTTGCTTCGCAATATCTATTAGAGTGCCAACCATTATTCTTACCATATTTTGTAAAAAAGCATTAGCAGCTATTGTAACTATAATAAAATTATCTATTGTTTTCATATCAACAAAGGATACTTTCTTGATTGGATTTTTGGAATTACAACTTGAACTTCTAAAAGAAGTAAAATTATGTTCTCCTAAAAACATTTCTAACTGAATCTGCATTTCATCTAAATCGATTTCATTAGTAATCCAATGGGAAAATTTATCAAAAAATAATGGTTTATTAGTTGAATTATAAATTACGTAGGCATATCTCCTCTCTAATGCAGAAAATCTTGAATTAAAATCTGTTGGGACATGGAAAATATTCTTTACTGCAATGGATTTAGGCAGATTTGAATTAATGCCTCTAATCCAACTATTATCATCTCTTTGAATTTCAGTTTCAAAATCAAATACTTGTGAAATAGCATGAACGCCTGCATCAGTTCTTCCAGAATAATTTATTTTTATGTCTGTAGCCGTTATTTCTTTAATAGCTTTTTCTAAATGTTCTTGAATCGTGATTGCATTTTTTTGAAGCTGGAATCCTGAAAAGTCAGTGCCATCATATTCGAGTGTAAAAGCAAGCCTCACAATTAATCTATTTTATTTAGTAAATTTACTGAAGCAGTTTTTATTTTTTCATTCTGAGTTTCTTTTATTAATTGATTTAGAATTTTTTTAGCATTATCTTGATCGTTCATTTCAAAATATGTAACTGCTAAATCAAATTGCTGTTGATCAAGATCATTTTCAATACTCAGACCTGCAGGTATGCTAGATAATAAAGAATTGTCATCTTGTGCTTCATCAAAATCATATTGTATATCTTTAGCATTTCTAATATTTCGCAAATATATAAATATTAAAGCTAATAAAATTCCAGATATTAAAGAGATTAAAGATATAAAAATTAAATCAAATACCCCAAAATTATTTTGGTTTTCAGTTTCCTGAGATTCTTCTATTGCATTAATAAATTCATTAGCTACCTCATTCTCAATACCTACAGAAATCTGCTTAGTATTTTTCTCAATAATATCTGCTGGATTTTCAAATTCATCAATAGAGATAGAGCTAATATCTTCCTCTTGTATTTCAACATCATTGACTTCACTCACATCTAACTCAACTTCGGGAGCTGTTAGCACTAATAGCGATCTTGAGGCTGAAGAAAAATTTTGTGAGAATGATTGATTCATAGTCAAAATAGACTCTTTTGCAAATTCATATGAAACCTCTTCAATTTCAGATATCTTTGGAATAAATAAATCTACATCATTTCTTATCAGGTTTATATTTTCATTTATAAATGCATCTTTATTTCCCAAATATAAGGACCACATAACCTGATATATTGAAATATCCTTATTCTCACCTTTTATCTTCTTTGCCATACTCCAGGCAGTGGTAATTTCATCTGCTCTAATAATCTCAGGTTCTGGAATGGAAATTTCTTCTTTAATAATTGGAATTTCTGCTATTTCATTTTGTTGAGGAATTGTTCTTTTTATAGGTATTTTTTTTAAAGGTTTTTGCTGGACTTCTTCTCGATAAAAGTTTCTTAGCTTTGTTGGTAGAAAAATAAATATATCTTTTATAAATTCATCTTTTATAAGAATCTTGAAACTAAAATAATCCTCTTGATAATTTTCTGATAAAACAATTTTGTATGTTTGATAGTCTACAAAATCTTCAATTAGCGTGTAAGCAATATCTTGTTGGTTAAGAGGAGTATCTTTTTTATACTCATTTAAAAATATATCGCCATCTTTTATATTTCCATTTTGAATTTTAAATTCAATTATCCTTTGATCTTGTGCATTTAGTTTGATTTTAGGTGAGGATAGAAATATATCTGCATATACATTAATAGAAATGCATAAAAAGAAAAAAGATATATAGAATCTCAACACAATTTATTATTTTTTATAAGCTTTTCAAGGATTTGAACAGCATTAAGCGCTGCCCCTTTTCCATAAACATTATCAGCTACTATCCATAAAGATATCCAATTTTCATTATTTATAATTTGAGATCTTATTCTCCCTACATAAACTTCTTCGGTATCATTAGCATTTTCAAGGGGTGTTGGATATTCCAATTTTTTTGGATTATCTATTACTGTTAAACCCTCCGAGGTTGCTAAAAGTTGAAGTATGTCATCTTTTGCAGTTTTATTTTTTGTTCTTAAGAAGACTGCCTCAGAGTGTCCATTTACAACTGGTACCCGGACGCAGGTTGCTTGCACTTCAATATTTTGATCAAGAATTTTCTTTGTTTCCCAGGCTACCTTCATTTCTTCTTTTGTGAAATCATTATCTAAGAAAATATCGCATTGTGGTATTACATTAAATGCAATATTTTTAGGATATATATTTGGCTCCATAGATTGGTCTTTGGTTTGATTATAAAGCTCATCTATAGCGTCTTTTCCTGTTCCTGATACTGCCTGATAAGTAGCTATATTTAAAAAGTCGATACTATATTCTTTATGAATAGGATCTAAAACCATTAACAATTGAGATACTGAGCAGTTAGGATTAGCTATAAGTGATGGTTTTTTAATATCTTCAAGAAGACTGCCGTTTATTTCTGGAATAATAAGTGGAATATTTTCTTCATATCTAAATTCAGAAGATAGATCAATTACGTAAACACCCTGATTGACAAAGCTTTCAGCATATTCTTTGGCAACCTTTGATCCAGCAGAAAATATTGCCAAATTAACTTTTGAACAATCAAATGAAGATAAATCTTCAATCTGATAATTTGTGTTATTTAAAGTTACTTCTTGGCCTACGGATGCAGAGCCAAGGGGATAAAAATTTTGTATATTAATATTTTTCTTTTCTAGCAAGGAAATAATTTTATTTCCTACAACCCCAGAAGCCCCAACCAATGCTAAATCTATTGCTTTATCCATTTTGTATTATATCTATAATTTTTTGTGCAACTTCAGAGGTTTTTAGATAATTCTCATCAACTGCAATATCTTTTGTTCTATATCCAGACTGGATAAATAATTTAATTGCAGTATCAATTTTATCAGAAATACTTTCTTGATTTAGAGAGTATCTTAATGCCATAGAAAGAGACGAAATCATTGCCAATGGATTAGCTATATTTTGTCCTGCTATATCTGGTGCGCTACCATGACAAGGCTCATACATTCCTTTGAAAGAACTGTCTAATGATGCAGATGGCAACATCCCAATTGAACCAGTCAAAGTTGCAGCTATGTCAGATAAAATATCTCCAAAGAGATTACTGGCAACAATTACATCAAATTGGTTTGGATCTAGAACTAATTGCATTGCAGCATTGTCTGCTAGTTGATGGGTAAGTTGAACATCAGGATATTCAGATGCCATTTCGGTAACTATAGATCTCCAAAATTTTGAAACTTCAAGGACATTTGCTTTTTCAACAGAACATAATTTACCGTCTCTTTTTTGAGCAGATTCAAATGCTACTTTTGCAATACGCCTAATCTCATCTTCGTTGTAAACCATAGTGTTAAAAGCATAATTAGGCTCTTTATCTGAAATAATGCCTCTTGGTTCACCAAAATAGATACCACCGGTAAGCTCTCTCACAATTAAAATATCAAGATTATTAATTATTTCTTTTTTTAATGGTGAGGCTTCTGATAATTCATTAAATAAAAATGCAGGTCTTAAATTTGCAAAAAGATTTAATTCTTTTCTAAGAGTTAATAATGCATTTTCAGGTCGATCATCCCAATCTAAATTATCCCACTCAGTGCCGCCAACTGCCCCAAACAGTATTGCATCTGATTCTTTAGCTGCATTAAGAACTTCTTTTGGTAGAGGTGATCCACATTCATTGTATGCCGTTCCGCCTACATTCATTGATTTTACTGAAAAATCAAGGCCATATTCTTTTATAAGAAAATCTAAGACCTCAACAGCAGAGGCTGTTACTTCTTGACCAACGCCATCACCCGGTAAGATTAAAATATTCTTACTCATTTGCATAAATCCATGGTCTTGTTATTTTTCTATTTTTTTCAAAATTAGAAATCTTGTCTTTTTCTTTTAAAGTAATATCAATATCGTCTAATCCATATATGATTCGTTCGATTAGATGATCATCTACCTCAAAATTAATTTCATCCTGATTTTTTAAAAAAATTATTCTTTTTTGGAGGTCTATTGATAATTCAACAACTTCTTTTTTTACTAAACTAAAAAGTTTTTCAATTTGATTTTTTTCTAAATAGATTGGCAGGACTCCATTCTTAAAACAATTATTGTAAAAAATATCTCCAAATGAGGATGCTATAACCGCTTTGATGCCAAAGTCTCTTAAGGCCCATACAGCATGCTCTCTAGAAGAACCACATCCAAAGTTGTCTCTTGTTAGAAGAATTTTAGACTCACTAAATGGTTTGTTATTGAGAATGAAATCTTTATTTATATCTCGTTCTTCTTTTTTAACTCCCAGCTTTCCATCATCTTTATATCTCCAACCATCAAATAAATAATCTTCATAACCAAACTTCTTTATTGATTTTAAATATTCTGTTGGGATTATTTGATCTGTATCTATATTATCTCTATCGATATAACTAACGATTCCATCAATCATTAATCCCTCGCTATTAGATTTCATGATGGCTCTCCAACTGTTCCGTTTATTGCGGTATATGCTGCCATAATAGGACTCATTAAATGAGTGCGTCCTAAGTAACCCTGTCTGCCTTCAAAATTTCTATTGGATGTAGATGCACATCTCTCATAAGGCTTTAATTGATCTGGATTCATCCCTAAACACATCGAACAGCCTGGATCTCTCCATATAAAACCAGCTTCTTTAAATACCTCATCCAAACCTTCCATTTCGGCTTGTTCTTTAACCATCCCAGAACCTGGCACTACTATGGCTTCAGTAATATTGTCAGCAACAGTTTTACCTTTTACTATTTCAGCTGCTTGTCTTAAATCTTCAATTCTAGAATTTGTGCACGAACCTATAAAAACTTTATCAAAAACTAAATCTGATAATTTTGATTCATCTTGAATACCCATATAATTTCTTGCAAGCTCTATATTTTTTTTATTATCTTCAGGAACATTTATAGGAGTTGGAATTTCATCGTCATAATTTACAACCATTTCAGGTGAAGTTCCCCATGTTACTTGTGGCTTAATTTTAGATATATCAATAATAATCTCATTATCAAAGCTGGCTCCTTCATCAGTATTTAAGTTTTTCCAATAATCTTCAGCCTTTTCTAGACTTTCTTTATCTAAGAAAGATTTCTCTCTAACATAATTTATTGTTGTTTCATCAGGAGCAATCAACCCAACCTTAGCGCCTGCTTCAATTGCCATATTACAAATAGTCATTCTGCTCTCGATAGAAATTGCCTCAATATAACTACCAGCAAATTCTATTGCGTAACCTGTTCCTCCTGCTGTTCCAATAAGACCAATAAAATATAAAACTATATCTTTTGAAGAAACATTTTCCGCTGGAGTACCTTCAAATTTAACAAGCATATTTTTAAGCTTGGATACTTTTAAACACTGGGTAGCAAGTACATGTTCCACTTCTGATGTACCAATACCCATTGCTAAACAGCCTAACGCCCCATGAGTAGATGTATGAGAATCACCACATACTATTGTCATACCAGGTAAGGTATAACCTAATTCAGGTCCAATTACATGAACAATACCTTGTTTTGTTGATTTAATATCAAATTGCTTAATGCCAAAAGTATTACAGTTTTTGTCTAACTCAACGACTTGAATTTTTGATATCTCATCCTTAATTTGATCAGAATTAAAATCATTTCCGCGTATTGTAGGAACATTATGATCAGGTGTAGCGATATTTGCTTCAAGTCTCCAAGGCTTTAAATTCTTCTTTGACAATCCTTCAAACGCTTGAGGTGATGTAACCTCATGCAAATAATGTCTATCAATATATAAAAGTGACTCTCCCGAATCGAGTTGGGTGATGTGATGCTCTTCCCAGAGTTTGTCGTATAAGGTCTTCATTATCTTTATTCACTAAATGGTAGTTCCTGATCAACTTCACCACATTGCGCTCTGTTGATTAACAAATGATCTACTAGCACAAGACTTACCATGGCCTCAGCAATTGGAACAGCTCTAATACCAACACATGGATCATGTCTTCCAGATACTTCTATATCAACTTCTTTGCCATCTTTGTTTACTGTCTTGCCTTTTGTTTTAATACTGGATGTTGGCTTGATGATAAAGCTTAAACTTATATTATCCCCATTTGATATTCCACCTAAAATTCCACCTGAATTATTTGAAGAATATCCAGAAGAGGTTATTTCATCTCTAGCTTCAGATCCTTTAAGGCTTAAGAGATCTTCTGCATTACCAATAGACACAGATTTAACTGCGTTAATCGTCATTATTGCTTTTGCAAGATTAGCATCTAGCTTCTCAAAAACCGGATCACCAAGCCCAACCGGACAATTTTCAACAACAACGCCTAACTTTGCACCAACTGAATTACCCTCTTCAATTAAATCATTAAACATTAAATCTAAATCAGAAAGCTTTGATTCATCACAAAAAAAGTATTTATTATTTATATCTTTATGATTAATTGCATCAGCTTTTACTTTTCCTATTTCAGAAACGAAACCATTTACTGAAACACCCTCTTTTTTAAGAATCTTTTTAGCAATTGCTCCAGCAGCTACCCAATTTACAGTTTCTCTAGCACTCGCTCTTCCGCCGCCTCTGTAATCTCTATGTCCATATTTTGCTTGATAAGTAATATCGGCATGATTTGGTCTAAAAACATCTTTGATATTTGAATAATCCTTAGATTTTTGATCTTTGTTATAAATAATCATTCCTATAGGTGTTCCAAGGGTTTTTCCTTCAAAAACTCCTGACAAAATCTCTACAGCGTCGTTTTCCTTTCTTTGTGTAGTTACATCTGATTGACCAGGCTTTCTTCTATCTAATTCATGCTGAATATCTTCTTTTGTAAGCTCAATTTGAGGCGGACAACCATCTAAAATACAACCCATAGCTGTACCATGACTCTCACCAAAAGTCGTAATTTTAAATATTTTTCCAAACGTATTGCCTGACATGGCGGTAATTATAGTCCAAAAAGCTAAAAAAGCTTTATTTTATGGGATTTTTGAAAATAATTTCTGGAAATCAGTAACAAAGGTTTCTTCAAGCTTTTCTTGATTCATGCAAAGTTTGAATATCTTATCAGATACTTCCTCATTAAATGTTATGTCTAAATTATCTTTAAATTTCTTCTCTAAAACCGGTATGCCCTCTTCTCTTCTTCTTTTGTGTCCAATAGGATATTCAACCTCAACCTCCTCTGTTGAAGTTCCATCATTAAAATGAATCTGAATTCTGTTTGCTATTGAGCGCTTATCTGCTTCAAGATATTCTTTTGAGTATCTTTTATCTTCATTGATAATCATTTTTTCTCTAAGTGCATCAATTCTTGGGTCTTGTGCTACATCATCTTCATAATCTTCTGCAATTAAATTACCTTTTAATAGACCAATGGCAACCATATATTGTAAACAGTGATCTCTATCAGCAGGATTATTTAGATCTCCAACCTTTGAGATAATTCTAATTGCAGACTCGTGCGTGGTTATTTCAACAGATTTTATATCGTTGATTTTATCTTTAATTTCATTATGTAGTTTTACTGCTGCCTCTACTGCAGTTTGAGCATGGAATTCTGCAGGAAAACTAATCTTAAAAAGAATATTTTCCATGACATAAGTTTCAAAGGGCTGTGGCAGAGATAATTTTTCTCCATCAAATGAAACATCTTCAAATCCCCAGGTTGGTGCAGATAAAACACCAGGATATCCGATCTCGCCTGACATGGTAATCATTGCTAATCGAACAGCTCTGCTAGTTGCATCACCTGCTGCCCAGCTTTTTCTTGAGCCTGCATTTGGAGCATGCCTATAAGTTCTTAAACTTTGTCCATCAACCCATGCATGACTAACAGCATCTTTAATTTGATCTATCGAACCACCTAATAATTTTGTAGCAACTGCCGTTGAGGCAACCTTGACCAATATTACATGATCCAAGCCAACCTTATTAAAACTGTTTTCAAGCGCTAAAACGCCCTGAATCTCATGCGCCATAATCATTGATTCGAGGACAGTTCTGATAGTTAATGGCTCTTTTCCGTTAGCAACATTTTGTTGTGAAACAAAATCACACACAGATAATATTGCACCTAAGTTATCTGAAGGATGGCCCCATTCTGCCGCAAGCCAAGTATCGTTATAATCAAGCCATCTAACAATACAACCGATATCAAATGCTCCTTTTACAGGATCTAATTCATAATCTGTGCCTGGCACTCTTACACCAAAAGGAACTTTAGTATCTTTAACGATTGGACCAAGCATTTTTGTGCAGGCAGGAAATTGGAGAGCAAGTAAACCGCATCCAATAGTATCCATAAGACAATTTCTTGAAGTATCTAATGCTAAATCAGACTTAACTTCATAAGTTGAAACATAATTGGCTATTTCAGAAATCAATCCATCAAAACCTGGTCTGATGTTCAGATCAACATTTGATGACATAAATTAAGACCTTTCTGAGATATCAACCCAGTCAGATGACTCAACACCGATATATTCAGCACTTGGTCGAATGATTCTGTTGTTAGCTCTTTGCTCCATACAATGCGCTGCCCAACCAGAAACTCTGGACATTACAAATATAGGAGTGAACAACATAGTGGGTATGCCCATATAAAAATATGCTGGCGCGTGGAAGAAATCAGCATTAGCAAACATTTTCTTTTCATCTGCCATGACCTTTTCTACCTCTTCTGCAACTTGATATAAAGTATCATTATCAGCAAGTTCAGATAACTCTTTAGCATATTCTTTTATAACAGCATTTCTAGGATCCTTGATTGAATATACTGCGTGTCCAAAACCCATAATTTTTTCTTTCTTGCTTAGCATTTCAATTATGTTTGATTTTGCTTCTTCTTTTGAAGTCCAGTTTTCAATTAATTCCATAGCTTTTTCATTTGCTCCCCCATGAAGTGGCCCTCTTAAAGATCCAATTGCAGCTACAACACAAGAATGAATATCTGACATTGTTGAAGCACAAACTCTGGCAGTAAAAGTTGAAGCATTAAATTCATGCTCTGCATAGAGAATTAAAGATACATCCATAACCTTTCTATGAAGATCGGATGGTTTCTGGCCATGGAGAATATGGAGAAAATGTCCAGCCATAGTATCTTCATCATTCACTAAATCAATATCTATACCTTCATGGGAAAACTTATACCAATATGTAACTATGGATGGCATAGTTGCAATCATTCTATTTATTGAATTAAGTTGATTTGAAAAATCTCCTTCTGGCTCTAAATTACCTAACATTGAGGTTCCCGTTCTCATTACATCCATTGGATGTGCATTGGCAGGAATTTTTTGAAGAACTTCTTTTAATGAATCAGGAAGATCTCTTTGATTTTTTAATAGCTCTTTGTATTCGTCTAATTCAGTTTGATTAGGAAGTTTGTCATATAGTAGAAGATAAGCTACCTCTTCAAAAGTTGCTTTTTCTGCAAGGGTTTCAATTTTGTGTCCTCTGTATGCTAAACCTTCAATTTGCCCGACAGTAGAAAGAGAAGTTTCTCCAGCCACTTGACCTCTTAAACCTGCTCCTTCTAATTTCTTAGTCATTGATTTTCCTATTTATCTGAAATTTTTTCATCAAGCTTTTTTTCATAATTATAATAATCTAAAACTTCATACAACTCTTCTCGGGTTTGCATTATATCTAAGTGAGACTCCTGTGTCCCGTCTTTGATAATTGAATTATATATTTTTTCAGCTGATAAACTCATGGCCCTAAATGCAGTTAAGGGATATAAAACCATATCGACACCTGCTTCTTTCAGTTCATTTTGAGTGAACAATGGAGTTTTTCCAAATTCTGTAATATTTGCAAGAACAGGAGCAGAAAAATTACTTTTAAATGCCTTGTAATCTTCTAGAGATGTTGCGGCCTCAAGGAAAATACCATCTACACCTTCATCAAGATATTCTTTACACCTTTTAATAGCTCCATCTATTCCCTCTGATGCGATTGAATCAGTCCTTGCCATAATAAAAAATGAATCATCTAATTTTGAATCGATTGCAACTTTTAATCTATCTCTCATTTCTGAGATTGGTACTATCGTTTTATTTGGTCTATGTCCACACCTCTTATCAAAGACCTGGTCTTCGATATGAACTGCAGCACATCCAGCTTGATTCATTTCAACAATTGTCTCAGCTATATTAATTGCATCTCCCCAGCCAGTGTCAATATCAACAAGCAAAGGTAAAGATGTAGCGCTAGTTATTCTTTTGACATCAATAAGAACATCTTGCATTGATGTCACACCAAGATCAGGCAATCCATAAGAAGCTGCTGCAACTCCACTACCTGATAAATAAATTGCTTTATGGTTAGCTCTTTCTGCCAATTTTGCAGAATATGCGTTTATTGTTCCTGGAATAATAAGGGGATTGTTTGCCTTTAATGCTTGTCTAAATTTTAAACCTTGTGACATTTTAATAAAATTTAACTCCTCTAATTATTCTATCTTTATTATTTTTTCTTCTCCATCTATTTGTATCTCTTAAACTATACACACAACCGCAATATTCTTGTTGATAGAAATGTTCTCTTTTTGAGATCTCTATCATTCTTGATGAACCGCCCTGTTTTCTCCAATTAAAATCCCAGAATAAAATATTTTCATATCTTGCTGCTGCTCTATTACCAGATTCATTTATTTGGTTCATATCTTTCCATCTTGAAATCCCCAAAGTTGTTGCAAAAATATTAAAGCCATTCTCATGAGCAAATAAAGCTGATCTTTCGAATCTCATATCAAAACATTTAGTGCATCTTGCACCTCTTTCAGGCTCATCCTCTAATCCTTTAATTCTCTCAAACCATTTATCTTTATCATAATCACCGTCAATACAATCAAATCCAACTTTTTCACAAAATCTTCTATTTTCATCTTTTCTAATTTCATACTCATCTACTGGATGAATATTAGGGTTATAAAAATAAACTGTGGTTTTAATATTCGATGAAGCTAATGCTTCAATAATTTCACCGGAACAAGGAGCGCAACAACTATGCAATAAAAGTTCTTTTTGTTTATTAGGCAATTCTAATGCTGGTCTAATATAGTTTTGTAATTTTAATTTCTCACTCATTCTTTATTCCATATGGTACATGACCAGAAGTTGTAGTTTCAATTGCACCCATAATATGCTTTCTTTGGTCATCAAAAAAGATGTCTGCATCAAAAGATTCTAGAAATTTATTTTTTTCCATACCTCCTAAGAATAATGATTCATCAATTCGGACACCCCATTGCCTTAATGTTTTTATAACTCTTTTATCTGAAGGAGCTGATCTTGCTGTAACTAAAGCAGTCCTAATAGGACATTGATTAATTTCAAAATCATTTTGTATCTTATTTAATTCAACTAAAAATGATTTAAATGGGCCTTCTTTTAAAACAGTTTCTGCATTAACTTCATTTTCTATAAATGCATCTAACCCCTTTTCATGAAAAACTTTTTCAGACTCATCTGAGAAAATGACTGCATCGCCATCAAAAGCTATTTTTAATAAGCTTGATTCAGATTTTCTTTGATTTTCTAAAGACCTAGAAATAATAGTTGCAGCAGCAACGTTACTTTCTATAGCTAATTTTACATCTTCTAAGCTGCTTGAGAGAAATAAATGAACTCCAAAATCTTTTACATACCTATGGGGACTTTCACCACCACAAAAGGCGGCCCTAGAAATATTTAAATTATGATCTTCGATAGAATTTCTTACTCTTAAGCCAGTATCTGAAGTATTTCTTGATAGAAGAATAACCTCTACTCGATCAGATTTTTCATATAAATCATTAATTTTTAAAATTTTTTGAACAAGATTGAATGCTTGACCAGGTGCCAGTGTTTTATTTTCATTATCAATTTGATAATCAGCATAGGATTTAAGGCCTTCTTTTTTATAAATCTCATGGCTTTCATCTAGATCGAATAATGCCCTTGAAGATATTCCTATTATTAATTTTGATTTTTCTTTACCCATTTATCTTGAAAATATATTATATTTTATATTATACTGTACATATATTCAGTACTATTTATTATTATGAAAGAAATAACTTCACAACAACAAAGAGTTTTAGATTGTATTCAAATTTACATAAATAAGACAGGTTTTCCTCCAACCCGTGCAGATATTTGTAAAGAATTGGGTTTTAAATCGCCTAACTCTGCCGAAACGCATCTTCGGGCTTTAGAGAAGAAAGGTTTTATTTCTATAGAAAGCGGTGCCTCAAGAGGGATTTCAATTATTAATAATGATAGGAATAGCTCTATAAATAGCGATGAATATCCTATTATTGGTCTAGTAGCAGCAGGGTCGCCTACGCTGGCTGAAGAAAATATTATGAATACAATTAATTGTCCCGAATCGTTCTTTAATTCAAGTTTTGATTATTTCCTTAAAGTTAAAGGTTTGAGTATGAAAAATGCAGGCATTATGGAAGATGATTTGATAGCTGTTAAAAAAACTTCTGATATTAAAAATGGAGATATAGTCATTGCAAGGATAGATGATGAAGTTACTGTAAAATTTTTTAATAAAAAGTCTCCTAAAATAGTAGAGCTTGAGCCAGCTAATGAAGATTTTGAAAATATCGTAGTTAATCTAGAAGAGGAGGAACTTCATATTGAAGGAAAGAGCGTTGGACTTTTAAGAAAGAATTAATGAACTATATTATGTTTCTTTGAAAATTTATCTCTTTGTTTCTCAAAAAACTCATCTAAATCACTGACATTGCCGCTGACACTTTCAATTCCAGCCCTAATCATTTCTTTTGCAACTGCTAGTTCTTGACCCTGAAGAAAATCTTTAGAATCTTTTGAGAACTCTATTTTGACAATTGGGTTGTCATGATCGTCTGATCTTCTGAGTACGATGGTCCCATCTGGTAATTGTGCTAATTCTAAATAATTTGTCATATTTTTCCTTATAAACAAAGCTTAACATTCATCAAGTATTTTGCGAAGCAACTCTTTGAATATTTTATATTTATCTAGTATTAAACTAAATTTTTTCAAGTCATTAGACTGATTGGATATAATTAAATTTTTATCATGATCAGAAACTAATTTATCTTTTGAATCCTCTAGTTGATAAATAAAACCACTCGGTTCTATTTCTTTTAAAATAATATTCTTCAGGACTTCAGAATTTGCGAGTTGAATGATCTTAAATTTAAAATTCAAATCTTCTATAGGATCAATATCTGACTTAAATGATTTGTAAATATCATCTGCTAAATAGGAGATACTATTCTCTATACAATTTAGGAATAATAATTGGTTTTGATTGTCTTGAGGTGATGAATCAAAGACTAAGTTCTTAAGAATTTCTTCTGATAAATCAATATAAAGATTTGATAATTCTTTTTCTTTCACTAACTCTTTAAGTTTTGAACCCACTCTCCATTAGTATAGGTAGCTGTCCATTTTGTTTTCTTCCCGTCTTTTTCTGAAGCAAGATAATGGACATCATCTGTTCTGTTATATCGAATAACATAAGGATTTCCATCAGTGTCTTCTTCAGGTGCTGTTAATAGATATAAGTGTTTTTCTTTATTCGGTAGAAACTTGCATGCTTCTCTTAGTTCATTTTCTAATTTATTGATTTCAAAGACTTTTGGAGCTCTGGTCTCTCTGTTCTTTGGGTATTGGCTAGCTGCTAAAAATAGTCCTTTCATGCTATCTCTTAATAAGTAATAATCTTCACACTTTAAACATTTTAAATTTTCAAGTTGAATTGGCTCCATAGTAATCGGCTTGGGTTCGCCATTTCTTTGCAAAGCTCTTGTTGCTCTACAGTTATCATTTTGACAGAGAAAATATTTTCCGAATCTACCTGTATTTAATTGCATGTCTGATCCGCACTTATGACATTCAAGAGTTGGTCCGTCATAACCTCTAATTCTAAAATGACCATCTTCTATTAGATAGCCGTCACAATCAGGATTTTTACCACATACATGAAGCTTTCTATTTTCATCAATAAGATAATTATCCATACTGGTTCCGCATTTTGGGCATCTTTTCTTTATTAAAAGATTTTGTGCTTCTTCGTTATCATCAACACTTACTGCTTCATCACCAGATATTAAATTAAGAGTTTCTTTGCATTTATCATCACCTATATTTTGATAGCCTGAACAACCTAAGAAAACTCCATTTGAAGAATTTCTTATTACCATATTAGTTTTACCACATGGACAAGTAATATCAGTTTCTATTGGAATATTACCTGGCCTCATACCCGTATTTTCATCTGAAGCAGTAATGAGATCGTTTTGAAATGATTTATAGAAGGTATCTAAAACATTTTTCCATTCAGCTTCACCATTAGCCACCTTATCAAGATCATTTTCAAAATTAGCCGTGAAATCATAATCCATAATATTTTCAAAACTCTCTAGCAACCTCTCAGCAACGATATGACCAATTTTCTTAACAAAGAACCTTTTATTTTGAATTTCAACATATCCCCTATCCTGGATAGTAGAAATTATATTTGCGTATGTGGAAGGCCTTCCAATTCCCTTCTTTTCCAACTCTCTAACCAATGCTGCCTCAGAGAATCTAGATGGCGGTTTGGTATATTTTTGGTCAAGATGAATTGTTTCTTTTTGAACTTTATCGCCCTCAGACAAAGATGGCAGAATATCTTCTTCTTTAGTTGTGTTTTTAAGAACTGCTGTATAACCATCAAAAACAACCTCTCTTCCTTTAGCTACAAAAGTATTATCATTCACATTTATCTTTGCTGAAGTTGATAAGTATTCTGCATCTGGAAGTTGGGATGCTATAAACCGTTCCCATATCAATTGATATAATTTATTTTCTTCATCAGATAAATTAATTAAATCTTTTACTTGAAGGTATGCGTTTGTTGGTCTTACTGCTTCATGAGCCTCTTGAGCATTCTCTGTGCTTGAGTATATTCTTGGAGCATCGGTAAGATATTTGTCGCCTATATTCTCTTTAATATAGTTTCTTGCATCATTTATAGACTCCTGGCTTAAGCTTGGAGCATCAGTTCTCATATAAGTTATATATCCAGCTTCATATAATTTCTGAGCAACTCGCATGGTTCTCTTTACATTAAAGCTCAATCTTGTACTTGCTGATTGTTGCAATGTTGAAGTAATGAATGGTGGTTTTGGTTTAACTTTTACAGGCTTTTTTGAAATCTCATTAATTGATAATTCAGCCAAATTAATCTGATTTTGAATTTCTTCAGCATCTGCTTTTTTTAATAGCGGGTCTGATTTTTTTCTTAAAAGATCAAATTGTATTATTTCTTCTGTGCTTGATTTTGCATCTAATTTAATTTCCCAAAACTCTTCAGGTATAAATGCCTGAATAGATCTTTCTCTTTCATCTAAAAGTCTTAGTGCGACTGATTGAACTCTACCCGCAGATAATCCTCTTGCTATTTTTTTCCAAAGCAAAGGAGATAACTCAAAACCAATAACCTTATCAAGAAACCTTCTTGCCCTATAAGCTTTTACTAAATCCAAATCGATTTCTTTAGGATCAGAAAAAGAATCTAAGATTGCCGTTTTTGTAATTTGATTAAACCTTACTCTTGAATAATTATGTTTTGGTCCTAAAGCTTCTTTTAAATGCCATGCAATAGCTTCGCCCTCTCTATCTAAGTCTGTTGCTAAGTAAATGTGGTCAACTGATTTAGCTGCCTTCTTTAAAGCTTTCAATACTTTTTCTTTTTCTGGAATAATTTGCCATTCAGCTTCCCATTCATTATCTGGGTCTATTCCCATTCTTTTAATTAATCTATTTCTATCATTAATATTTTTTAACTTGGCCTTCTCTTCGGGACTTGCATCTTTTGGTATAGATGATCTTGTTCCAGTCGCTGTAGCTTTTTTTGGCAAGTCTCTTATATGACCAACACTAGATTCAACAATAAATTCAGAACCTAAGTACTTTGTTATTGTCCTAGCTTTGGCTGGTGATTCAACTATTACAAGAGATTTAGTCATATAAAAAAATTTTTCCTTTTTTTATGAATATCATTAAATGGGCATTGTTGGCAAGTTAAATTTAAGAATTATTTAATTTATCTATATCCTTCAATATTTTTTTAAGCTCTTCAATACCTGATTTTTCTTTCCATAAAAATACTATCGAAACATTCTTAAAAATAATCTCAACTAAATTCATTGACATGTTTTGTAATACATTATTTATGTCATTAAATTGATCTGAGTACTTTAATTGGACAGGAGAATACAGGATTAATTTATCTTTGTCTCTAATAAAATGAGCATCTTTTAAATAAGTCATATTCTTAATTTGATAACTTACACTTAAAGAATCTTTGTTTTTAAATTCATTTTTTCCATATAAAATTGAAGCGACTCTGCATCCTAGTAATTTAGCTTCCATCCTTACTTTTGATATTTCTTTAGAAGATTTAGAAGGCATTGCGATAGAAATTGAACCAATTAAAATCATCATAGCCGCAAAAAAAACTATATATTCCATGATCTTAGTTACTTAATATTTCATTAACTATTTTTGGGCCTTTGATTATAAAGCCTGTATAAATTTGTACTAGTTGAGCGCCCGCTTGTAACTTCATCTCATAATCTTTCTTAGATGTAACACCTCCCACACCAATAAGAGGTAAATGATTTGATCTAGTATATATATACGAAAGTTTATCAGTAGCTTTGCCCATCAATGGCGCACCTGATAAACCACCATCAATAGATCTAAATTCTTTGTTTATAATATTTGATTTATCTATTGTGGTATTGGTAGCAATAATTCCTGAAATTTGAGAGCTATCCAAGATTTCAATTACCGTATCAATTACCAGATCTGATTCATCTGGTGAAATTTTTAAAAAAATAGGCGCAGCAATATCTAGCTCGATTACTTTTGAGTCTATAGCTTCGATTAAATTTTTAAGCTCATCCTTATTATGAAGTTCTCTTAAATTTGGAGTATTTGGTGAAGATATATTTATTGTGATGTAATCTGAGTGTTTATAAACTTTCTCTAAACATATCAAATAATCATTGATTCTTTCAGGGCCTTCAGATTGTTTATTGGCTCCAATATTAACTCCAATAATGCCTTCATATGATCTGTTCTTTAAATTTTTAACTAAATGATCAACGCCTTTGTTATTAAACCCCAGCCTATTAATAATAGAGTTTTCTTTAAAATTTCTAAAAACTCTAGGTTTACTATTTCCTTTTTGTGCCTTAGGAGTAATTGTGCCGACTTCTAAGAAACCAAATCCAAGCTCACCTAATGCATCTATATAATCTCCATTCTTATCTAGCCCTGCAGCAGTTCCTAATCTATTTTTAAATCTTAGGCCGATAAAATCAAAGATTTCATTATTTTTTGGTCTTTTAATAAAAAATCTAAGGATCTTTAGTTTATGTAAAATATTTAAGGAATTTAATGAAAAAGAATGAGATAACTCTGGCGGGAGTAACTTAAATAGTTTAAGAAAAAAACTCAAATAATTTCCTTTATTATTTTTTTTATATCCTCACTTATCGATTCATCTCTCAAAGCGAGTGCAATGGTAGCATGAACAAATCCTTCTTTACTACCACAATCAAATTTCTCGCCCTCATATAGGCAAGCTAAAACTTCTTCTTCTTTTATTAAAGATCTAATAGCGTCTGTGAGTTGGATTTCTCCATTCTTATCAAAATCTGTACATTTCAAATGATTAAATATTGATGAGGTTAAGACATATCTTCCGCAAACTGCTATATCTGAGGGGGCATCTTCAAAAGATGGTTTCTCTACAATATCTTGAATATTAATAAATTTATCTGAAATATTACCTGGTTTAATAACACCATACTTATGAATATTTTCTTTATCAATTTTATTTACTGCTATCACCGAAGATTTTTTATTATCATAAATATCTATTAGTTGACTAAGGCAAGATCGTTTTGAAAAAAATAAATCATCAGGTAATAAAACTGCAAAATCTTCATTTTTTATTATGCTTTCTGCATGAAGAACTGCATCACCTAAACCATTTTGCATTTCTTGATTAATATAATAGAAGGTTATATCAGAAAAAATTTCAGGATTTAATTTCTTAACCATATCTTTTTTTCCTGATTTTATAAGTTTTGATTCAATCTCTTCGTTTTTATTAAAATGCTTTTTAATTGAATTTTTCTCTGGACTGGTAATAAAAATAATTTCATTTATTCCAGCATTAATTGCCTCTTCGACCGCATATTGAACCAGAGGTTTATCAATAATTGGTAACATTTCTTTTGGTGTTGCTTTTGATGCTGGTAAAAATCTTGTTCCTAATCCTGCAACTGGTAATACTGCTTTTTTAATCATTTTAATTAAATTCTATACTCAAGAATATTTTATATATCATAGCAAATATGATTCCTGAGATTAATCCACCCAGGTGTGCAAAATTTGCTACTGAGCCAAAGCCAAATAAATCCAAAATACCTACAAAACCTAATATTAACCATACAATCATAAATAAATATAAAGCAGGAGGAAGACCATAATGGTCATATTTAGATTCCATTTCTATAATTAAACAAAATCCCAGCAAACCATAAATTACTCCAGACAAACCGCCAAATAAGTTTGAACTTGTCCAATAAAATTGAGAAAGATTGCTAGCAATAGATGAAATTAAAACAAGTAAGATAAAAATAATGCTTCCATTTATCTTCTCAATCTTTTCACCAAGAATATAAACCCATAAACAGTTAAAGGCTAAGTGAGCAAAAGAAAAATGTATAAACATCGGGCTTATAAGCCTCCACCATTGACTATCTATTAAAAAAGTTTGGTTAAAAGATGTCATTGAGACATATCCTTGATTGGTAATTCTAATATTTGTAAACGTGAAAGGTTCTATCATTGAGATAATTGCACCAAAATTTGATGCTAAAGCTATCAAAATAGAAATTAGAATTATTGGAATATGAAAGTTATTAACGATTTTCAATTTAATTTTTTGAAATATTTAGACTCCAACCCAGCTTTTCCCTGCATGCCTCAAAAAAATCATTATCTTTTGGATGAACTAATTTTAAAGTTTTATGCATTTTACATATAGTAACTTTTACACCATAAGGCAAATCAATATCATCCTGTCCATCAACACATATTTTTGCATTATCACTAGGCCCATCAAATAATTCTATTTCAACATTTTCATTAGAAGAAATAATAAAGGGTCTTGATGATAAACTTTGTGGAAGCATAGGCAATATAGTCCATACATCTAAACTTGGATGAATAATAGGTCCTCCAGCCGATAAAGCATAAGCCGTTGATCCAGTAGGGGTTGCAATAATTAAGCCATCGGATCTTTGTTCATAAACAACTTTATTATTAACATTTAACCTATATCTCATAAGTTGGGCATAAGCTCCAGAATGAATGACAACCTCATTTAAACCATATATATGATTATCATTATATTGAGCAGAAACTAGATTTCTTTCTTCAATTTTGTAATTGCCTTTAAGAATTTCTTTTAAAGATTCTTCAAAATTATCAGTCTTAATATCTGTTAAGAAACCAACATTTCCCATATTTACTCCTAATATTGGTATCTCATACTCTAAATATTGTCTTGCTGAATTAAGTAAAGTTCCATCACCCCCAAAAACAATTATTAAATCGACAGTATCTGTAAAACTTTTATGATCTTTGCTTGCAACTAATTGATTTTGGTAATTAGATGATTCGTCGATATAAAGATTTATTTCTTGATTAGCTAACGAGGAGATCATAGAATCGAGAACATTTTTATCAATGTCTTGATTAGACTTTTCTTTTACAAAAATACCAATATTTTTAAACATGATTGAAATTATACTCGTTATAGAAATTTAATTTTAAATAAGCTGAAACATATTTATATTCTGAATACTCGAAAAAAATATATAAGTGCATATAATATTCGAGAATATAAATAAAACAATTCAAAAAATATGAGTAATTTAGATAAATTTAGAGATGAGACTAAAAAGTGGCTCAATGAAAATTGCCCTCCTTCAATGAGAAGTGGAGCAGATCCAAGTATACCTATTGATGAAGTCTGGGGTGGAAGAAATGCTGAGTATAAAAACCCTGAATCAAAGTTATGGTTAGACAGAATGGGAGAAAAAGGATGGACTATGCCAACTGTGCCTAAAGAATATGGTGGTGGCGGACTAAATAAAGAAGAGGTCAAAATATTAAATGAAGAGATGTTTTTGATTGGTGCTAAACAACCTCTTTTAAGTTTTGGTATTTGGATGCTTGCGCCAGTTCTGTTGGAATATGGAAATGAAGCACAAAAGAAGGAACATATACCCAAAATCCTAAAAGGAGAAATAAGATGGTGTCAGGGTTATTCTGAACCAGGCTCTGGATCTGATCTTGCAAGTCTATCAACTAAAGCAGAAGATGCTGGAGATCATTTCTTAGTAAATGGTCAAAAGGTTTGGACTTCGTATGCTGATAAAGCTGACTGGATATTTGCGCTTGTAAGAACTGGTGCAAAAGAACCTAAACACGATGGTATAAGTTTCGTGTTAATTGATATGGCGACCAAAGGAGTAAGCACAAAACCTATTACATTAATCTCTGGTAAATCACCTTTTTGTGAAACATTTTTTGATAATGTTGAGGTTCCAAAAGAAAATCTAATTGGAGAATTAAATGCCGGTTGGACAATTGCTAAGAAACTTCTTCAGCATGAAAGAGCATTTATATCTAATTTTGGTCTGGCTGGGGCTGCTGCTGCTGGAGGAGGAAGTGGAAGAGATATAGTTTCTATTGCTAAAAAACATTTAGGTGAAGAAAATGGAAAAATAAAAAATTCATTTTACAGAACTGAAATTGCTTCCCATAAAATTAAAGAACATGCATTTGGATTAACACTTAAACGAGCTGGAGACGAAGGTGGAAAAGCTAGCGCTACTGCCTCAATGTTTAAGCTCTATGGCACAGAGCATAATAAAAAAAGACATGAATTAATGGTAGCTGCTTCTGGTATTGATGGTGTCGCATGGGATGGAGATGAATTTGATCAAGACGACAAAAATTTAACAAGAGCTTGGTTAAGAACAAAGGGTAATTCTATAGAAGGCGGCACATCAGAAGTTCAATTAAATGTAATCTCTAAAAGGGTTTTAAACCTTCCTAGTCAATAGTCTTTAAAATGAAATTAATACTTACTGAAGAAGAACAATTCCTTAAAGATACGGCAAAGAATTTTGCAGAAGAGAGATGTCCAATTTCTCATTTCAGATCTCTAAGGGACAATAATGATCCTATTTTATGGGATGAAGAAATATGGAAAGAAATGACTACATTAGGATGGCCAGGGATTTTAATTCCAGAAGAATATGGTGGCTCTAACTTTGGTATAACTGGAATTAGCGTTATTTTAGGAGAATGCGCAAAAACACTCACACCCTCACCTTTATTTGCTACCGGTGTTCTTGGTGCATTTTCCATTACAAATTTTGGTAGTTCTGAGCAAAAACAAAACTATCTTCCAAAAATTGCTAGTGGAGAATTAACTACTGCATTGGCTATTGATGAATCCAGTCATCATAATCCTGCTAATACTGAAATGGCTGCAAAAAAAGATGGTAAAAAGTTTGTACTTAATGGTAAAAAAACTTTTGTTATAGATGGTGCAAGCGCTGATCTATTAATTGTTTTAGCTAGAACCTCTGGAAATAAAGGTGAAATGAGTGGGTTAACTTTATTTTTAATTGATTCCAATGATCCTGGAATTGAAAAAATTAAATTAGATATGGCAGACTCAAGAAACTATGCAAATATAAATTTTGATAATGTAGAGGTCGATGCTGAAAGTATTTTGGGTGATGAAGAAACAGGTGGTGAAACTGCTGAAAATATATTAGATATTGGAAGGATTGCTCTTGCTTCAGAAATGCTTGGGAATGCTGAGGCAGCATTTGAAACCACACTTGATTATTTAAAACAAAGAAAGCAATTTGGGGTGTTAATTGGTTCTTTTCAGGCACTGCAACATAGAGCTGCTGAAATGTTCTGCGAACTGGAGCTTACAAAATCATCAGTTCTTGCAGCAATGAAAGCTGCGGATGAGGGTTCAAATGAATTACAAAGACTCTCTAGTCTTTCAAAGACTATAGCCGGAGAAACCCTTCATTTGGTGTCTAATGAAGCTGTTCAAATGCATGGCGGAATTGGAGTAACAGATGAGTATGATATTGGTTTTTTCTTAAAAAGAGCTAGAGTGGCAGAACAAATATTTGGAAGTTCAAAGTTTCACACTGAAAGATATGCAAATATAAGTGGTTTCTAGGAGAAAGATTAGAATAAAATGAAAAATATAGCATCAAGTGTAATAGGCTTGATAACTTTTGTGCTAATTCTCATAGAGCTAATAATTGGATTCGGGACTCTTGCAATTATAAATATCCCAAGAGGAATTATTCCCTTAAAAATCTTTAAAATATACTTAGCTAAAGTATCAAATATTATTGGTGACTTAACAGTTTATGGATTAAAACTAATAATGCTTTTAATGCATGGAAATAATATATCTGTAATTAATAATCAAAAATTTGATAAAAATGAATGGTATATGGCGATGTCAAATCATCAATCTTGGGCTGATATATTCATATTATTAGTGGCTGCCAATTACAAACTTCCACTCTTAAAATTTTTTATGAAAAGAGAATTATGGTGGATTCCTTTTGTTTTTTTAGCAAATAAGACCTTGAATATGCCTTTTGTAAATAGGCATTCAAAAAAAGAGATAGAACAGAACCCATCGTTAAGAAATCAGGATTATAAAAATACTCTAAAATCTTGCAAAAGATTTTTAAGAACGCCATCAACAATTTTTAGTTATGCTGAAGGGACGAGGTTTACTGATGAAAAACACACTCAGCAAGGATCACCATATAACAATCTTTTAAGCCCAAAGATAGGCGGCATGGCAACTGCGCTATCTGCAATGCCAAATATAAATACATTGGTAGATTACACTGTAGTATATAAAAGTAAAAAAAGAGATGCTTGGTCTTTTGCTAAAGGTGATATGAAGCACGTTAAGGTTTTAGTCACAAAATATAAGATCCCAGATAATTTAAAAAATAGAAATTATGCAAACGATAAAGATTATAGGGATGAGTTCAAAAATTGGATCGAAACTATATGGGCCGAGAAAGATAAGAAAATAGAAGAATTAAAGTTCTAATTCTGATTTAGTAATAACCCATCCATTAGTATCAACATATATCCACTCATCTGGGTTAATAAGCATATTATTAATTTCGATAGGAACATTTACCTCTCCTACCCCTACAGACTTATCAGTCTTCTTTGGATATGTATTTTTGGCATAAACTCCGATTGGAATATCTTTTATGACCTCAATATCTCTTATATATCCATTGGTAATTATTCCATTCCAATGATTATCAAATGCAGTTTGTGCTATTTGATCTCCTACCATTGAACATAACTCTGGACCAGTGTGACTGATAAAAAGAACCTTTCCCTCTCCATTTTGTTGCACTAGTTCTTTTACAACACTATTTGAATGTTCACATTTTGCGGTTTGAATTTTTCCAAAGAATTTATCTATGCCGCCATAGGAATTTAAGAAGATATCTCCTATCTGAATATCATCATAATCATCACAAATATCTGGTACAGTAAAATTCTTCATCTTCAATAATTTTAATTATTCTAAATCTAGAGTAACTAATATAAACTAATATAACGGAATTATAGGGAGAAAAAATGAAATCACAAATATGCGACTTACTTGGAATTGAGTTCCCGATGGTAGCTTTTAGTCACTGCAGAGATGTTGTTGCCGCTGTTTCAAAGGCTGGTGGAATGGGAGTATTAGGAGCAGTTGGACTATCTCCAGAAAAATTAGAAATTGAATTAAATTGGATAGATGAACATGTTAATGGCAAACCATATGGCGTTGATGTTCTTATTCCAAATTCGTATGTAGGTAAAGGAGAAAATCTAGCAACTGATGATTTAAGAGCTATGATTCCTCAAGAACATAGAGATTTTAGAGCTGACCTTTTAGAACAACATGATATTAACGCCTCTGATTTAAGAAGTGATGAAGAGTCAAAGGAAATTGAACAACTAACCAATGAAAGTTTAGGCGCTGGTCTTGAAAGAGCTCAAGAAGTTTTAGAAGTAGCATTCTCACATCCAATAGGATTAGTCGCTAATGCTTTAGGAGTTCCGCCTAAATGGATGCTTGAGATGGGAAAACAAAATAATGTTCCTGTTGCTGCGCTTGTAGGAGCAAAACAACATGCTGTCAAACAAGCTGAAGCAGGAGTTGATATTATTGTTGCCTCGGGTACAGAGGGTGGCGGTCATTGCGGAAGTGTTTCAACCATGGTACTTGTCCCAGAAATTAGAAGAGCATTAAAACCATATGGAAATGTTCCAATACTTGCTGCTGGCGGAATATGCACTGGAGAACAAATGGCAGGAATAATGGCAATGGGTGCAGATGGCGTTTGGTGTGCTTCAGTATTTTTACCAACTTCTGATTCAGAAACTTCAGATAATATTAAAGAAAAAATGGTTGCTGCATCTTCAAGTCATACCGTTAGATCAAAAAGTAGGACTGGTAAGCATTCTAGACAACTTACATCTCCATGGGTAGAGGCTTGGGAATCTAAAAATGCTCCTGAACCTTTGCCAATGCCACTGCAAACCATGGTGAGCGAGCCAGCATTAAAAAAAGTAAATGATCAAGCTGCAATTGGTCATGAAGGAGCAAAACAACTTGAAACTTATTGGGTGGGCCAAGGAATTGGTCTGGTTAATGAAACAATTACAGCTGGACAAACCGTACAAAAATTTAAAGAAGAATTTATAGAATCATATGACAGAGTTAATGGATTCTTTTCTGAGGATTAATTATTAAGAGATATCTTTTCTGGCTTTGAATTCTAATACGGTAGCATTTATACAGTATCTAGGCATTCCATTTGGACCATCATCAAAAACATGTCCCAAATGTATGTCTGTTGAGACTGATCTAATTTCAGTTCTTTGCATGCCATAACTATTATCAGGCAATTCATACACAGATCCATCTAAAGGTTTTGTAAATGAAAGCCAGCCAGATCTAGAAACAAATCTATCTTTTGTATCAAATAGTGGTTCTCCACTTAATTTATCAATAAATATACCATCAGGTGTATTTTTAAATATTTGATATTCTTTGCAAAATCTAGCATCGGTTCCTTTTTTGAAGGCAACATCATAAACTTCTGAATCGCCTAACTTAAATTTTCCTAGCATTTGATAAAATTGCTTAGGCTCTAAATACCCTTGATATGCAAAAATTTCTTTACCATTTTCTAAAAAAATTACTGATGGTGTAACCCAAGTTGGTGATTGTATTTGAAGGTCATGTAACTGATCTGAAGTTCTATAAGTTAAAGGAATGCTTCCTTTATAACTATTTGTAACATCTTCTTTTAATTTTTTACAATACGGACAAAAACTCTGTGAATCTAAAATTAATATTTGTTTGCCTAATAATAACTTTGAATTATCTATATATTCTTTTTGTTCTTGAGAAAAAACTATACCTGTAGAGAGATCAGGACAATATCCATTTGGATTCTTCTTTAAATAATCTTGATGATACTCTTCGGCTAAATAAAAATTATCTAAAGCTTCTAGTTTTGTCCTTATCTTGCCATATCCTTTTGCAGTTAAAAGGTCTTGATATTGATTGATTAATTTTTTAGCAAGATTTTTTTGAGTATCATTGGAAAATAATATTATTGATCTGTATTGAGTACCAATATCATTTCCTTGTCTATTAAGTTGAGTAGGATCATGATTCTCAAGAAAATGTTTTAATATCTTTTCAAGACTTATAGCATTATTGTTAAATGTTACTTTTACAACTTCAGCAAAGTTATTTTCATTATATTTATTTTTAAGTTGAGTAATGGTTCTATAGTTAGGTCTTACGCCATAACCATTTGCATACCCAGATTCAGCATTTATTACTCCATCTAAAGCCTCATAGCCCTTTTCTGCTCCCCAGAAACATCCTGAGCCTAAATAAATTGTTTGTATATGGTTGGTTTGATTAGCGTTGATAGTCGGCGCTGCAAATAAAAATATTAATGCGCTAACTAAAAATTTATTTTTCAGGTTCATATTTATAACCCTTACTTTTTATAAATGCTGGTCTTGAGAATAAATTCTTACTCCATCGCGTAATATTTGGTTTAAATGCTTGTTCTATTTCTAAAGCTTCAGCTAAGTTTATGGCATAACTTACACAAATGTCAGCAATGGTAAAACGATCAGAGCATAAATACTCCCTGTCTTCTAAAGTTTTTTCTAATAGCTTTAAACGAGATACAAACCATCTGCTATATCCATCAACTGCTGCATCTGCTACACCAGGTTCTTGTAATTTGTACCTCAGAACTACTGTTTGAGGAAAAGTTAAGGTTGCATCAGAATGAAAAAGCCAATTTAAATAAGATGGATAGTCTTTCTCATCTGGTTTAACTTGAAGATCTGTTGGTCCATATTTTTCAACCAAATATTGAGAAATTGCAACTGATTCAGTCATTTTAATATCACCATCAATCATATATGGGATAGTCCCAAGAATATTTATATCTAAATACTCTTTCATGAATACTCTTGGAGGAAATGGCATCATAATTAATTCATATTCCAAGCCCATTTCTTCTGCAGTCCATATAGGCCTTACAGCTCTCGAGTTTTCAGTCCCGTAAATCTTAATCATAAAATATGTATATTTTAGACTATCTTCTTATATTCATCTAAAAAATTATTTACAGCTTTTTTAGCAGAATTTAACTTTGTCATAAATGCAAAATTATGAAATAAAGTTGGGTAATTCAATAATCTAATATTGGTATTTTTATTTTTTAATAAATTTGCATACTGCGCACCTTCATCACAAATAGGATCAAAGCCTCCAGTTACTAGAATAGTAGATGGAAATGCTTTGTTTAAATCAAATTTTAAAAGATTAAACATTGGATCATTTTCATCAGCTTTATTTTGTTTAAATTTATCCCAAAACCATGCTAAATCAGCATGTAATAAAAAATATTTATCTTTTAATAAGCTAATTGATTCCGATTGAAATAGAGGATCGCATGGTGGATATAACATTAATAAGCTATTAGGCATATCTGAATCATGCTTTGCTAATTTATAAACTAAAGAACCAACCATGTGAGCCCCAGCACTATCCCCAAACAAGCTAATCTGATTTGCCGGAGTGCCATTTTTAATAAACCATTTATAAATATCTTCAGCCTCCCTTAATGCATTAGGAAATTTTTTTTCTGGAGCTAAGCTATATTCAAATGAATATATTTTCATATTTAAATAATCTGAAAAATATTTAACCATATCATCGTAAGTTTCCACAGAGTCTATAGTCCAGCCACCTCCATGAAAAAATAAAATGATCTTATCTGAATCTACTTTATTTGGTATATATTCTCTCAATAACATTTGATCATTTTCATGCTTATTAAATACATAATGATCTTTGGTTAAAACTCTTTTATTAGGCCTTAAAGATAACTTACTATTTATCTTATTGCGTTCAATTACCTTCCTAATTTTTGGTAAATCTTTATCTTCAATTTTATAAAGTGTGCTTTCTGGATTTAGCCTTATATATGCATATGATTGAAAATCAATTTTAGATCCTCTTATTCTGGTTCTGATTTGAGGAAATATTAACCTTAATATCCAGACAGGAAAATAAAAAAAATTTTGTATAAGAAACTTTTTATAATATTTAATTATTTGAGACATTTCTCAGTTTTATATTGACATAAAGTTGTTGAAAGTATACCTTTAAAACTGAGATATGTCTCAGCTATGGTATATAGCTAAAGCATATTTATTTTATATATATAAAAATCTACGGGGGATTTAATGAATAAGAATTATATTTTAAATGGAATAATCTCTTTTGCACTGATATTTAATATTGGATGGGCTGTTGCAGAGCAATCAATAGAAGAAATTGTTGTTACAGCAACATTGACAGAGCAAAGTGAGCTAGATACACCTATATCAATAGATATTTTGACAGGTGAAACTATGGCAAAAAATAATATTATGACAATGTTTGATATTTCAGACAGGACTCCTGGTATTACTATTAGCAAAGGAACTTTGAGTAACAAAATATATATGCGTGGAGTTGGATCGGGTGGTAATCAGGCATTTGACCAATCTGTAGGTCAATTTATTGATGGCGTATATCAAGGAAGATCATGGACGGTTCAAGGAACTTTGCTTGATATGGAAAGGGTTGAAATTTTAAAAGGACCTCAAACCACATACTTTGGAAATAACTCTATTGGTGGAGCTTTAAGTTTTATAACTAAGGTCCCTACTGATGAAGATGAAACAAGCATTTCAGGAACTTTTGGTAGTCATGGAGAAAAAACTATTACCGCAATTAAAAGTGGCAGGGTTTCAGATGGTTTAAAGGCAAGATTTGCACTTTCATTTCATGAAATGGAAGGTTGGTTAGAAAATACTAATCCACTTGGAGATGATTATCCAAATAAAGATGGTTTTAATATGAGAACAACTTTAGTGTGGGACTCAGTCGATAACTTAGAAGCTAAATTAAAAGTTGATATAGGTAGACTAGATACTGCCTCAGGCATGGGTTGGCAGCATACTAACTGTTTTGCTGATGGAAGCGGAGCTAATATTACTTTTATAATTAGTGATTGTAAGCTTGCTCTTGCAGCTCCGGGATTTGAGGGTAAATTTGATGATAAGTTTAGTGCCTCTGAGAATCAATTTGGTTATTTAGACTCAGACTCTATCGTTTTTGAGATAAATAGAACATATGAAAATCATACATTAACCTCAATAACTGCAAATCAAGAATATGATAGTAGAGTCCCAGGTGAATCTGATCAAAGTTCAAGAGACTTTTTTCATTGGTTAATTAAAGAAGAGTCAGATCAATTCTCTCAAGAATTAAGATTAACTAGTAATGCTACAGATAAAAGCCAATATACTATTGGTTTCTACTATCAAGCTACTGATACTCATAATACTACTAATTTAGGAAGATATTATGTTGCTGAATGGGGTGCTGCCCTAGGGATTGGAACATCAAATCTGGCTTTAACAAGACCTTTAATTTTAGATGCTGATTCTATGTCTATTTTTGCAACCATGACGTTTTTTGTATCAGATAAACTTCATGTTACAACAGGTCTTAGGCATACAGATGTTGATAAAGAATATCAAAGAACAAGTGGAATTGGCCTAAATGGGACTCATACCTTTGATGACTTTAATCTAGATTTTGCTCATGAGGGAGAAGGAACACTTCTTAAAGATTCATATAGTGAAAGTGCAACCCTTCCATCTTTAATGGTTCAATATTTTAGAGATGAGAATTCTATGATCTATGCGTCTTATTCAGATGGTTTTAAAGCAGGTGGCTATGAGGCGCTCGGTACTGCTAATCCGAATAACGGTCTCTATGGCTCAGAGGGCGTAGATGCTACAGAGTTTGGATATAAAACTAGTAATGAAAAAATGAAATTGGCTGTTAATTACTTTAATTCAAAATATGATGGTAATCAGTTAAGTCAATATGTTTATCCTGAAATGGGTGCTCCCTATACTACTACCTCAAATGTGCCAAGTACAAATAAAGGTTTTGAATTAGAGTTAAGCTACCTTATTTCGGATTCAGTTATTGCAGACTTATCATTTACACAACTTGACGCCACATATGATAAATATGAAGGTGGTACTTGTGCAGCTGGTGTATCCCCTCCGGTAGGACAAACAGGTTGTAACTACACAGGCAGAACCTTGCTTCATGCACCTGAAAATACTGGTTTATTTTCATTGAGATCAGAAAATGAGATGTCTGGCGGAATGATGAGAGAGTCATCTATTTCAATTTACTGGACAGATGACCAGTGGCATAACACTGACTACAATGTTAATAGCCAAGAAGATGGCTTTAGTAAAATTGATGCTCGTATTCAATTTTCTAAAGATGATTGGTATGTTGCTCTTTTAGGTAAGAACTTAACAGATGAATATACTAGTAGTTGGAACCAACAAACAGCATATACTTTAGGTACTGGACAGTTCTCAATTCTTGAAAGAACTAGAAGTATTGCAGTTCAATTTGGTAAAAACTTTTAATAACTTTTTATCCCCTAAGAAGTAATTGAAATTTTAAAAGGGCTATTCAAATAGCCCTTTTTTTATGCTTTAGAAGCAATAGCTCTTGCTTCTTTTGAAGAAATACCTAAGATTCTTAATTTTGCCTCAATAGCTTGCTGTATTGTTTTATTGGCATTTTTTCCTTGAGATATCATTATTAAAGCATTCCGATTAATGGATTGCATATTTGCAAGCAGGTTATCATTTATTTTTGTGTCATATATTTTCTTTGACAATCCAAATTCTATGTGTGCGATTAAATTTTTATTGTAGCCTCTTAAAATGACAGGAACTTTACCACGAATATGAAATGCATCAATTATTACTTTTAATAACAAAGGATCTTGTGAGCACTTAATTAAGTTTACTTTTGTTGCATGAGCAAATAATATCGCTGGATTATCTTTTGCTGAAGACCAATCTATTTCATAAGAATCCACTATTTCAATAAGAATCCTTTCACCTATGGCATCAAGTAATTCTTCCTTATTTTTAAAATGATAATAAAAAGTTCCATTAGCTACCTTTGCAACCTTAGTAATCTCAAGAATTGAAGCGGCATCTCTACCATACTTTGCTATGACTTTTATTGCAGATTTAATAATATCTTCTCTGGTCTTATCTTTTGAGGCATTTTTGACTCTAATTTTATTCATATTTAGATATATTATCTTTAATTATTGTTTTGTAAAATCAGAAATTATAGTATGATTTGAGACCTTTCTCAGTTTATAAAGATTTTATGGAGATATAGCATGCCTTTAAATTCAGTTAACGATATGCAATTAGAAGAATATCAAGAACTTTTTAAAGACTTTTTTGTATTTAAACGCAAAAATGGTATTTTGGAAATAAGAATGCATACAGATGGCAAAGAAGCCAAATGGAGCAAAGAGTTGCATAGAGCCCTTCCTCAAATATTTCCAATAATTGGTGCAGATAGAAAAAATGAAGTAATTATTCTAACTGGAACTGGTGACTTTTGGTTAAGAGAATTTGATAATGAAAGTTGGGCTGAAATAGAAAAAGATAATAAAACATTTAGAAAAGAAAACTATGATTGGGAATATCTAGATGCACATAAATTATGTGAAAATTTATTATGGAATATTGATGTTCCGATTATTTCAGTTATAAATGGTCCTGGATTCCATACTGAATTCCCATTATTGTGTGATATAACACTTTGCGCAGATACTACTAAATTTTTTGAAGGCCATCTTAAAGTTGGCTTAGTGCCTGGAGACGGACAATTTTTAGTATTTCAAAAGTTACTTGGATTAAAAAGAGCAAATTGGTTTATGTATACCTCAGAATCATTTGATGCAAAACAAGCTTTAGAATGGGGCGTCGTTAATGAGGTTCATGCCAAAGAAAAACTTCTTGATCGAGCATGGGAGCTTGCAGAAAGTATGATGAATATAGACCGTGTTACTCGAAGGGTGACAGCAGCAGTAGCAAGAAGATATTGGAAGCGAATTTTCACTGATGATTTTTCTCATCACGTAACTAGCGAAATGTATGCCATGATGACAAGTGATATAAAAAATCATGGTCATGGCGATCAAGATCTTCCAGATATGTTTGATGATCTTAAAAAAGAATAGCTATTATTATGCAAGCCAAAACATATAACATATACGGCTGGTATGTAGCGTTTGTATTATTGATTGGATTTACTTTTTCTTTTATTGATCGACAAGTTTTAAACTTATTAGTAGTTCCAATACAGAATGATTTAAATATTACAGATACGCAAATAAGTGCATTACAAGGATTGGCTTTTGTTCTAACTTATGTGGGATTGTGTATTCCAATAGGAAGACTTGTGGATAAATCTCATAGGATTACTGTAATGATTATTGGACTCTTAGTATGGAGTATTGCAACAATAGCATGCGGATTTTCTAAAAATTATGTCAGCATGTTTATTGCAAGAATGGGTATTGGCGCTGGTGAGTCAACTGTACATCCGGGCTCTATTTCTATTTTAGGTGATTACTTTGATTCAGATAAAATTGCATCTCCAATGAGTATTTATCTTTTAGGTCCATACCTGGGAGCTGGAATTGCAATGATATTTGGAGCACAGGTTCTTGATTGGACTTCACAAATGGATAGTAATGTTATTTTGCCTTTAGTTGGTGAGGTAGCTCCATGGCAACTAACATTTATTGCAGTTGGTTTGCCCGGAATATTGGTTGCCGGTTTATTCTTAACTATTAGAGAGCCAAAACGTAAAATTTCAGAAATTGAATCAAAAGAAGTTCCTTCATTTAAAAAAATTTCTCAATATATAAAAAATAATTGGCAAGTCTATGGCGCAATTATTATAGGTAATTCATGTTTAATAATACTACTTTATGGCCTTCAATCATGGGTCCCAACTATGTTACTCAGAGTATATGAATGGGATTTAATCCAATCAGGACGAGTATATGGATTGATAGCAATGTTAGCTGGCTCTGCAGGAGTCCTATCAGGGCCATTTGTTTTAAAGCTTATGACTAGCAGAAGTATTAATGCACCTCACTTTAAATTAGCAATTTTTGGTATCTCAATGGCATCTTTTAGTTTAATTATGTTACCTCTTCAAGCAAATGTTAATATTGCTTTAGTCTTTGTGACATTTGCTAGTTTTTTTGTAACTCTTCCGTTGGCAGGAACATCAAGCGCAATGGTTATAGTCTCTCCAAATCGAATAAGAGGCGTTATAACTGGTATTTATGTAGTTGTAACTAGTGTGCTAGGTTTGGTTTTAGGACCCTTTCTTGTAGCCTCTAGTACAGATTTTATTTTTCAAGATCCAAATTCTGTAGCTAAATCTCTTGCTTTAGTTTCTATTTTAATTGGTCCTATTGGAATTTTCTTTATGTTGAAGGGGGTTAATTACTTTGGAGAAATGAAAAATGTCTAAGAAATTAAGTTATGCAAGCGGTACATCTGATAAGCCTTTATTAGGCAGTACTATAGGTCAAGTATTTGATGATATTTCTAATAAATTTTCTGAAAGAGAAGCCATCATTTCTATTCATCAGAATATAAGATTTACATATGCTGAATTAGCTATAAAAGTTAATGAGCTAGCTAAAGCGTTTATAAGCTCTGGTTTGAAAAAAGGTGATCGAGTTGGTATTTGGTCTTCTAATAATGCTGAGTGGGTATTAACTCAATATGCAGCTGCTAAGGCAGGTGTTATATTGGTAACTATTAATCCTGCATATCGCTCACATGAACTAGATTATGTTTTAGGTCAATCGGGTTGCAAAGGCCTAGTCTTTCAAAATCAATTTAAAACTTCAGATTATGAATCGATGATTTGTGAAATTGTGCCTGAAATAAAAGAGGCGATACCAGGTAAAATTCAATCAAATAAATTTAATAATCTAACTACAATAATTTCAATGACTACATCTGAGATAAAGGGTGTCTATGATTGGGAAGATTTTATAGCTTTAGAAAAAAATATTGATAATAAAGAATTGCAAGATCGTCAAGATAATCAAGATACAGATGATGCTATTAATATTCAATATACAAGCGGAACAACAGGATTCCCCAAAGGAGCCACTTTAAGTCATCATAATATCCTTAATAATGGTTACTTTACAGGTGCAACTATGAATTTTAGCGAACAAGATAGACTTGTAGTTCCTGTACCCCTATATCATTGTTTTGGGATGGTATTAGCTAACCTTGCATGTCTTACTCATGGTGCTTGTGCAATTTACCCTAGCGAGGGTTTCGAGCCTGATGCTACGCTAAAAGCAGTAGAGGACGAACGAGCAACAGCATTATACGGTGTACCAACGATGTTTATTGCAGAGCTTGCACTTCCAAACTTTAATGAATATAACTTAAAAACTTTGAGAACTGGTCTTATGGCTGGATCACCCTGTCCGATCGAGACAATGAAAAAAGTTGTTGAATTAATGCACATGTCAGATGTTGAAATAGCATATGGAATGACCGAAACAAGTCCGGTAAGTTTTCAAACCAAAATTGATTCTCCAATGGAGAAACGTGTTAGCACAGTTGGGAGTGTTCATCCTCATGTACAAGTAAAAATTATTGACTCTGAGTCAGGGAAAACCTGCCCTATAGGAGAAACTGGAGAGTTATGTACAAGGGGCTATTCTGTAATGTTAGGTTATTGGGAAAATCCTGAGGGCACTGCTGCTGCTATAGATTCAAATGGATGGATGCACACAGGCGATAGTGCCGTCATGGATGATGAGGGGTATGTGAATATTGTAGGACGTATTAAAGATATGATAGTTCGAGGAGGAGAAAATGTTTACCCAGTTGAGCTAGAAGATTATTTGATGGCTCATAATGATATCGAAGCTGTCCAAGTTACAGGAGTACCTGATCCTAAATATGGTGAAGAAATAATTGCATGGATTAGCTTAAAAGAAGGTAAAGATATATCTGAAGAAGATATTAAAGAATTTTGTAAAGGTAAGATAGCTCATTATAAAGTGCCAAAATATATTCGATTTGGAGATGATTTTCCAATGACTGTGACTGGAAAAGTTCAGAAATATAAAATGCGAGAAATTAGCATCAAGGAACTTGGTTTAGAAGAGCAAGAGACCGCTTAGCAAGGAAATCAGTTTACTTAATTATTGTATTCTTTATAATTGGTAATATTTACTATATAATATTACCAATTATAAATCCTTAAATAAATTTTTATATATGAAACAAAGAAATATAGCGCAAACAATAAAAAGTAATATAAATATAAAGTCTGAAGAATATCAGAAAAATAAAAATGATATGCTTGAGAAACTTAATGAAATTGAAGATTTACTAGACTTTGCAGAACTAGGTGGTGGGATGCACCACCATGAAAGACTTGCTTCAAGAGGCAAAATGTCTATAAGAAGCAGGATTGCAAATTTTATTGATCCTGATTCGCCTTTTCTGGAAATAAGTTCATTGGCTGCATATGGCTCAGTTTATCCAGTCGGCGGCGGAGCTGTTGCAGGAGTTGGTATTGTTGCGGGGACAGAATGTGTAATTTTTGGTAACGACCCTACTGTTCTTGCTGGAGCGATGCATACTTATTCTGCTAAAAAATGGACTCGTGCAATGGAGATAGCTAGAGTAAATAAAATACCATACGTTCAATTTGTAGAATCATCTGGGGGAGATCTCAGAATGGGCGGAGGCAAAGGTAAAGATGCGGCAACAGGCTCAATCTTAGGAGCAGGACATTTTGCTGAATCAGGAAGAACTTTCTATGATGTTACTGAATTATCTAAATTAAGGATACCAACAATATCTCTAGTATTTGGTTCATCTACTGCCGGTGGAGCATATCAACCAGGCATGTCGGATTACAATATATTTATAAAAAAACAATCTAAAGTATTTCTTGGTGGTCCGCCTCTAGTAAAAATGGCAACAGGCGAAGAGTCTGATGATGAAACTCTGGGTGGCGGAAAGATGCATGCAGAAGTTTCTGGTTTAGCAGATTATTTAGCTGAGGATGAAATGGATGCTCTAAGAATAGGAAGAGAAGTGGTCTCTCATTTAAATTGGAGAAAAGAAGGGAAAAAACCAAAACTAGCTCCAGATAATCCAGTCCTTGATCAGGAAGATTTATTAGGTTTAGTTGATTCTGATCTAAAAAAACCATTCGATGTTAGAGAGGTAATTGGGAGGATTACAGATGGGTCTAGATTTGAGGAATTTAAGCCTTTATTTGGTCCAACAATAGTATGTGGATTTGCCTCTGTCCATGGCTACACAGTAGGAATAATAGGTAATAATGGTCCTATTTTTCCTGATACTGCATCTAAAGGGGCTCATTTTGTTCAACTGTGCAATCAAATAGATATACCAATTATTTTTTTACAAAACATTACAGGTTTTGTGGTTGGTAAAGATTATGAAAGAGACGGGCAAATTAAAAAAGGTGCTCAATTTCTAAATTCTGTATCTAATTCTACAGTCCCCCATCTAACAATTATCTTGGGAGCAAGTTATGGTGCTGGGACATATGCAATGTCTGGAAGAGCATTTGATAATAAATTTACCTTCTTATGGCCTTCAGCCAAAATTGCAGTGATGGGACCAAAACAAATTGCTGGTGTTATGTCAATTGTAAGAAGAGCAAGGGCTGCTAGAAAAGGAGAAAAATTTGATGAGAAGGAAGATGCTCAAATGGTAGCTTTTGCAGAGAAATGGCAAGAGGAAGGATCGCTTGCTTTAAGAGCAACTGGTGCAATAAGCGATGATGGCATTATTGATCCTAGAGATACTAGAACAGTATTAGGAATTTGTTTATCACTTGTAAATGGAAGAAATATTGAAGGTGCGCCTGGCTATGGGGTCTACAGACTATGACATATCATAAATTACTTATTGCAAATAGAGGCGAAATTGCCTGTAGGATTATTAAAACTGCTCATGAGATGGGGATTTCATGTGTTGCAGTCTACACAGATGCTGATTCAGAATCACCTTTTGTGAAATTAGCAGATGAAGCAATCAAATTAACTGATACTTATTTAAATGGAAAGGAAATAATTGAAGCAGCTATTAAAACTAAAGCTCAAGCAATCCATCCTGGATATGGATTTCTATCAGAAAATGCGAAATTCTCTAGAGATGTCATTAAAGCCGGTTTGATTTGGGTTGGTCCTAGCTCAAAAGTTATTACATCAATGGGTGATAAATTAAAAGCAAAAGATATTGCTGATAAGGCTGGGGTCCCTACTCTGCCAATGACGACAGATCCTTCAAAAGCAAATACTGTTGGTTATCCACTTCTTATTAAAGCAGCGGCTGGTGGAGGTGGAAAAGGCATGCGAATAGTTGAGTCAAAAAAGGACCTAAAAGATTCTATAAAAGGCGCTCAAAGAGAGGCTAAAGCAGGCTTTGGGGATGATAGAATATTTATAGAAAGATATGTTGCATCTTCTAGACATATCGAAATACAAATTCTAGGTGATTCTCATGGGAATATAGTCCACTTAGGTGAAAGAGAGTGTTCTATACAAAGAAGGCATCAAAAAATTATTGAAGAGTCTCCCTCACCAAGAGTGGATTCAAAGATGCGAGCAGCGATGGGAGATGCTGCAATTAAATTAGCAAAAAAACTTAAATATGAATCAGCTGGTACTGTAGAGTTCTTAGTGGATGATAAGACTGGTGAATTCTGGTTTTTAGAAGTTAATACTAGATTGCAAGTAGAACATCCTGTAACTGAAGAAGTTACAGGAAAAGATTTAGTATATGAACAATTAAGAATTTCTAGAGGTGAACATTTGGGATATGATCAAGAGGATATTTCATGGAATGGATCTTCAATCGAAGCTCGACTTTATGCAGAAGATCCTGCTAACGACTTCTTGCCAGCCACTGGAACACTTATAGCTTATGAAGTTGATAAAAATATTGATGCTAGGTGGGATACTGGAGTAAAACAGGGTTCAGTGATAGGAACGGATTTTGATCCTATGCTTGCCAAAGTTATTGCTAAAGGAAGAAATAGGACTGATGCAGCCAATAAGTTAGCTTTGGCACTTCAATCACTGCATATTGGCGGAGTGACAACAAACAGAGATTTCCTCGTTGAGTGCTTAAGGTCTAAAGACTTCCATAAGGGAAATACCACTTCTGATTTTATAAGCATTGCCAAACCAAAAAGATCAATTGAATTAAAAGGGACTGAGTTAGAACAAGCGGGTATTGCTGCAGCTCTTTGGCTTCAAGGAGAGAATAGAAAAAATACTCCTATATTAAGTGGAATTCAATCGGGATGGACAAACTCTAGATTGCCTAAACAAAAGATTAATTTCCAATATAATTCAGAAGAACTATCTATACTATATAAGTCAAATAGAGATGGTTCATTCGAAATAAACAAAGGGATTAATGCAAAAATCATTGAGTGGAATAACTCTGGAATAGATATAGAGATAGAGGATATAAGGTTTTTTTCTAAAGTTACTAGGAAGGATGCAAATCTTATAGTTCATGGTCCATGGGGAGACATCTTATTCAAAATAATGCCTAGATTTAAGTCGGTTAACCAAGAGGTTAAAGACGGTGGCCTGATTGCGCCAATGCCAGGAAAGGTCATTGACCTTAAGGTTAAGGTAGGTAGTAAGATTAAAAAAGGAGACACTCTAGTCATCTTAGAAGCTATGAAAATGGAACATACAGTAAAGGCTACAGAAGATGGTGTTATAGATGAACTATTTATTTCTAATCATGATCAAGTTGAAAATGGAGCCCTTTTAATGGTTATTAAGGCTAAATAATGCATAGTCTTAAGTATATTAATAACTTAGATACTAAAAAAGTAAAATCTTTTACAAAAAGGCATTATGAAATAATAGATAGCCTAGAAAGTATGCTAGAGAAAGGCATCCCAGATCTAACAATGTCTCAAATAGCATCAAATTTGAAAATATCTTTAAGAACTCTATATGAAATTGCTCCAAGCAAAGATCAACTAATAATAATGATAATGGACAGTATTTTAAGAAAACTTGGTAGGCAAGCCCTAGATTCAATTTCTAATATTAAATCCCCATTAAAAAAATTAGAAAAATATCTTTTTATGGTTAATCAGGCTGTAGGTCCAAAATTTAATACATTTTTTAGAGATATTGAGAAGATTTCGGGCTTAGAGCAAGTAGCAGATTATCATGCGAATTTTATTACTAATATGACTGAAGAGCTTTTGAGTCAAGCGATTAAAATGAAAGAAATCAAAGAAATAGATACTAAAGCATTTTCTATATTACTTGGTGGGATTGGAAGAGAATTTATTAAAGAAAAAAATAAACTTACTTATTCATCGCCTGAAGAATCGGCAAATTCAATAACCAGAATAATTCTAAATGGCATTAAAGTAAAAAATTAGTATGAGCAAGGATATTATTAAAATAGCAAATTGCAGTGGTTACTATGGTGATAAGTTATCAGCTGCTAAAGAATTAGTTGATGGTGGCCCTATTGATGTTTTGACAGGTGACTATCTTGCTGAATTGACAATGACGATTCTCTATAACCAAAAACTTCAAAGAGGGGAAGATAAAGGATACGTCGGAACTTTTCTTAAACAAATAAAAGAAGTAGCAAAAAGCTGTAAAGAAAAAAATATTAAAATAATAAGTAACGCTGGTGGTTTAAACCCAAAATCAATGGCGAATGAAATTAAAAAAATATTAAATGAGCAATCTATTGATATGAATGTAGCGTATATTGATGGAGATGATTTGTTGCCTAGAATGCAGGAGCTTTCTGACGAAGGAGAAACTTTTCAAAATATTGATAAGAAAATTTCATTAGATAATTCTGGATATACCACTCTCACCGCAAATGCATACTTAGGAGCATGGGGAATTAAAGAAGCATTAGACAATGGAGCAGATATTGTAGTCTGTCCAAGAGTAACAGATGCAGCGGTTGTTATTGGTCCCGCTGCATGGAAGTTCAATTGGAAAAGGAATGATTATGATGCGTTAGCAGGAGCATTGGCTGCTGGTCATATTATCGAGTGTGGATGTCAAGCCACTGGAGGCAATTATGCATTCTTTAAAGAAGTTCCCAGTTTTGATAATGTTGGTTATCCAATAGCTGAAATTCTAGAAGATGGAAGTTTTTATGTCACAAAACATCCTGGAACAGGTGGCCTTGTTTCAAAAGGTACTGTTACAGCTCAGTTGTTATATGAAATCGGGTCTCCAGCTTATATAAATCCAGATGTAATAGCTCATTTTGATACCCTTAAGATTGAAGATATAGAGAAAGATAAGGTTTATATTTCAGGTTGTAGGGGCAGTTCCCCACCTAAAGATCATAAAGTATGCATAAATCTTGCAGGTGGATTTCGCAATGGAATGGAAGTAATCTTAACTGGCCTTGATATTGAAGAAAAAGCAAAAGTATTTAGTGATGCTCTTTTTAATTCAGTTGGTGGTAAAGAGCAATTTGATGAGGTATCAATTCAATTGCACAGAACCGATAAAGAAAATCCTTCAAGCAATGAAGAATCTATGGCATCTCTTGTAATTTCAGTAAAATCTATGAATGCTGAATTAGTAGGAAGATTATTTAGTGCAAAAATTATTGAATTAGCTTTAGCAAATATTCCAGGTTTTTTTGCACAGGGCGGTGTTAAATCAAGTGGCCCTGTAATTGTTTATTGGCCCGCCTT
>CACDCN010000004.1:0-22500 GCA_902551185.1 uncultured SAR86 cluster bacterium
TTGTTGAGGTTATTTAAGCTCGCCAGTAGCGCCTGCTTCTGTTAGTTGCCCTAACATTGCTTCCGCTTCTTCTTTCTTAACACCTTCTTTCAATGTGCTTGGAGCACCATCAACCATATCTTTTGCTTCTTTTAAACCCAAGCCAGTAATAGCTCTTACTGCTTTAATGACTTGGACTTTTTGATCACCTGCTGCTGCTAAAACAACATCAAATGCATCTTTTTCTTCAGCTGCTGGAGCATCTGCATCTCCCCCACCTGCTGCCGGTGCTGCTGCCACTGCTGCCGCAGCAGTTACACCAAATTTTTCTTCAATAGCAGAAATGAGTTCTACTAATTCCATCACAGACATTTCTTCTATTGATTTTAAAATATCGTCTTTACTAGTTGCCATTTTATTCTCCTTGTAATTAGGCTGACGCCTCTTTGTTGTCTCGAACTGCTGATAATACCCTTGCAAGCTTGCTTGGTACTTCATTTAATAAAGTAGCAAATTTACTTACAGGAGCTTGTAAAACATTAGCCAATAGACCATATGCTTCATCTTTTGATGGAAGTTTTGCCAATATATCTATTTGACTCCCATCAAGTAATTGCCCTTCAACCACTAAAGCTTTGATTTCCAATTCATCAAAATTTTTAGCATATGTTTTAAGCAATTTAGCTGCTGCACCTGGTTCTTCAAAAGAAAATGCAAAAAGTGAAGGTCCAAATAGGACTTCATCTGAACATCCAAAATCAGTTCCTTCAAAAGCTAGTTTAGCTAATGAATTCTTTATTACCTGAATATGAATACCAGATTGATTTGCCTTGGTTCTAATTTCTGAAAGCTCAGAAACTTTTAAACCTCTAGCATCAGAAATTACAAGAGTAGATGCATTAGATGCAACTTCCTTAACTTCTGTTACTATTCTTTCTTTTTCACTCTTAGATAATGCCACAGCAATTCTCCAATTAAAGCCTTTCGGCTATTCGGCGACAAATTGCAAAATTACAATTTGAACACCACCTACGTAGGAAATTAAGTCTTTCAACACCTACGGTCTTCGACGGCTGCGTAAACGCAACAATCTAGTTTTGTATTTCTACAAAACTAAAACCTATACCAGCTCTCCAGGATTTATTTTTATACCTGGGCCCATTGTGCTACTAATAGAAATATTACCTATAAATATTCCTTTAGCAGAAGCTGGTTTTAATTTATTTAATTCTTCTAATAATGCGGAAGCATTTGCTTTTATTTTTTCACTATCAAAAGTTACTTTTCCAATACTTCCATGAATAATTCCATTTTTATCTGTTCTAAATCTAACTTGTCCTGCTTTTACATTCTTTATAGCAGTTGTAACATCATCTGAAACTGTTCCGATTTTTGGATTAGGCATAAGCCCCTTTGGGCCAAGAACCTGTCCTAATTTACCTACAACCTTCATTGCAGCATTTGTTGATATTACTACATCAACTTTTATCTCTTCTTTACTGAATTTATCTGCAAGGTCTTCCATACCAACATAATCTGCTCCAGCAGCGCTAGCATCACTTGCATGGTCACCATCAGCAAAAACAGCTACTACAACTTCTTTACCCAGGCTATTTGGTAAAGTTACAGCACCCCTTACATTTTGGTCAGATTGATTTGGATCTACTCCTAATTTGACAGCAATATCAATTGATTCATCAAATTTTTCTGATTTTACAGATTGAATTATTTCCATTGCTTCATTAAGTGAATACATTTTTTCAACGTCGTGTTTTTCTTGAAGAATTTTTTGTTTTTTTGTTAATTTACTCATAAATCAACTTCTACTCCCATGCTTCTTGCGGTGCCTGCAATTATTTTTACTGCAGCATCAATATCATTTGCATTTAAATCTGGTTCTTTTGCTTTTGCAATATCTTCAAGTTGTGCTCTAGACAATTTTCCTACTTTTTCTCTATTTGGCTCACCGCTTCCTTTAGGAATATTTAATGCCTTTCTTATTAGAACTGCAGCTGGTGGGGTTTTAACTACGAAATCAAATGACTTATCTTCATATACATTAATTACAACTGGAAGAGGCATACCTTTCTCTGATTCTTGTGTTGCGGAATTAAAAGCATTACAAAAATCCATAATGTTTAGACCAACTTGTCCAAGAGCTGGTCCAACTGGAGGACTTGGGTTTGCGCCACCAGCAGGTATTTGTAATTTTAAAACGTTAACTACTTTTTTTGCCATTATGTTTTCTCAATTTGTAAAAATTCTAGTTCTACAGGCGTAGCCCTTCCTAAGATTTGAACTGATACCTTCACTATATTTCTTTCATAATCTACATTTTCAACAACACCATTAAAGTCATTAAATGGGCCATCACAGACTCTTATAACTTCTCCAGGCTCATATATAGTTTTAGGAGCTGGAGCATCTTCACCAACTTCTATCCTGTTAATAATGTTATTTACATCTTCTTCTGATATAGGCAGAGGTTTATCTCTAGTACCTCCAATAAAGCCTGATACTCTTGGTGTAGATTGAACTAATTGCCATGAATCATCTTCTAAATTCATATGAATAAGGATATATCCAGGAAAAAATTTCCTTTCTGTTGTCTTTTTTTCACCAGATTTCAGTTCTACAATCTGTTCTGTTGGAATTAGTATCTCACCAAATTTTTCAGACAAGCCATTTAATGCAATTCTTTCTTCAAGCGCAGCTTTAACTTTTTGCTCGTACCCAGAGTAAGCTTGTATTACATACCAATCCATAAATTAACCTAAAACTAATTTTGTTAAGAAACTTAGAAGTGATTCAAGTCCCCAAAAAAATAAACATAAAACAACAATTGCACCAAAAACTATCATAAAAGTTTGGGTGGTTTCCATTCTAGTAGGCCATACAACTTTTCTAATTTCTGTTCTAGATTCTTTCATAAGTTTAATTGAGTTAGAACCAAAATTGGTTAGCGCAATTAAACCCAATCCAACAATAAATAAAAATAAAACTCCTAACACTCTATATAAAAATGCTATTTCTACAAAATAACTATTGCCAACTACGGCAGCAGTAAATACAAGCATCGCTAATAACCATTTCAGATTATCTAGAGTTTTCGAAGTTGATTCTTTATTCATATTTCAACACTCTATCCTTCGTTCCAATTGGCAGGCCAGGAGGGACTCGAACCCCCAACCCCCGGTTTTGGAGACCGATGCTCTACCAATTGAGCCACTGGCCTAAAACTTATTTTCATAACTTTCAAAGACAAGCAAGCCGAGACACAAGTCTCGGCTTAAAAATCTAATTTTACTCTACAATTTTTGATACTACGCCAGCACCAACAGTTCTTCCGCCTTCCCTAATTGCAAACTTTAAACCTTCGTCCATTGCAATTGGAGCAATTAATGAAACAACCATTTTGATATTATCACCAGGCATAACCATCTCTACGCCATCAGGTAATTCACAAGCACCAGTTACATCAGTCGTTCTAAAATAAAACTGTGGTCTATAGTTATTCATAAATGGTGTATGTCTTCCGCCTTCATCTTTGCTTAAAACATAAATTTCAGCTTCAAACTTAGTATGAGGTGTAATTGAACCAGGTTTTGCAATAACTTGTCCTCTTTCAACAGCCTCTCTTTCGACTCCTCTTAATAAGACACCGCAATTTTCACCCGCTCTTCCCTCATCAAGCGATTTTCTAAACATCTCAACACCTGTACAAGTTGTTTTTGATGTTTCTTTAATCCCAACGATTTCAAGATCATCGCCAGTATTAACAATACCTGTTTCGATTCTTCCCGTCACAACAGTACCTCTTCCTGAGATTGTAAATACATCTTCAATCGGCATTAGGAAATTACCATCAACTGGTCTTTCAGGCTCAGGAACGTATGAATCTAAAGTTTCAATAAGCTTTTGAACTGAAGGCACTCCTATATCAGAAGTATCTCCTTCTAATGCTTTAAGCGCACTACCAACAATAATAGGTGTGTCATCTCCAGGAAATTCATATTCATTTAATAACTCTCTTATTTCCATTTCAACAAGTTCAAGCATTTCAGGATCATCATTTTGATCTGCTTTATTCATATAAACTACGATATATGGGACACCAACTTGCCTTGCAAGTAAGATGTGCTCTCTTGTCTGAGGCATTGGACCATCTGCAGCACTTACTACTAGGATTGCTCCATCCATTTGTGCGGCACCAGTAATCATATTCTTAACATAGTCGGCGTGACCTGGACAATCTACGTGCGCATAATGTCTTGCTGTAGAAACATACTCAACATGAGAGGTAGCAATAGTTATTCCTCTTTCTCTTTCCTCAGGAGCATTATCAATATTAGCAAAATCTGTAGCCTCACCACCAAAAGCTTCAGCCGCGACCTTAGTTAACGCTGCTGTAAGCGTAGTTTTACCATGGTCGACGTGACCAACAGTACCCACATTAATATGTGGCAAAGTTCTTTCGAATTTTTCTCTAGCCATTTTTTCCTCTCTAAAATTGTTATAAATGGAGCTCATAACCGGACTTGAACCGGTGACCTCTTACTTACCAAGCAAGTGCTCTACCGCTGAGCTATATGAGCCCGCAAACAAGCATCCCATTTTTGGTGCCGTATTATCACTCTAAAAGAGCATAAACTCAACCTTTTTTTAAGATATTTTATAGTAATAAATGTTTGTTAAATTCAGTGGTGGAGAGGGTAGGATTCGAACCTACGTAGCCGAAGCGGCAGATTTACAGTCTGCTGGTATTAACCACTCACCCACCTCTCCATTTAAAGGTAGCTATTTTTGTTCTAGAATGACTTTAAGTCAACTAATTTTTTATATTGAAAAAGCTAAAAAAAGATAAAATTCTACAAAATTTGCTTCCAGATAGGGTAAATATTGATATTTTTGAAGAAATTGACTCTACAAATGATGAGTGTAAGAGAATCTCAATTGAAAATGATTTTCACATAGTCATTGCAGAAAAACAGACTAAAGGTAAAGGAAGGCTTGGTAAAAAATGGTCAAGTCCAGATACTGGCAACATATATATGTCTATTTCAACTGAAAAAGATCTATCTTGCGGCCCAATAAGCCTTTTTACTGGGTTAATTTGTAAAAAATCTATTGATAAAACGATTAATGAGGAAAAAATAGGCCTTAAATGGCCAAATGATCTTGTACTAGAGAACAAAAAAATTGGTGGAATTTTAGTAGAAACAGAGTCATTTAATGAAAAAACTAGGACAATTATTGGTATAGGTATAAACCTTAATCTTCCCAAAAAAGAGTCATGGTGGGGGGATTTATCTAAATTTAATATTACAGATAAGAGAGAGATATTAATTAGCGAGATTGTTAATGGTTTTATTTCAGCCCCGGATAATCCTAATGTTGAATGGTTGAATGAATGGAAAGAAGCTTGTATTCATATGAATCAAGAAATAGAAATAAATAAAAATGGTCAATTATTAAAAAATATAATCTTTCATGATATTGATGATAATGGAAACGCAATTATAAAAACAAAAGATGGTTATGATAAATTTACAAGTGGCGAAATAAACATTAAGGGCATCTATTAAAAATGATTCATTTTGTAAAAAATATACCGATTGCAGATAACAATTCTGAAGAATTTAAAGAAATAATTTTTGGGGCGGGATGTTTTTGGGGAGTAGAAAAAAGATTTTGGGATATCCAAGGCGTCTACTTAACTTCAGTTGGTTATGCCGGAGGAAACACGAAAGATCCTACCTATGAAGATGTTTGTTATAAAAATACCAATCATGCCGAAGTTGTAAAAATAATCTATGATCCAAAAAGTATAGAATTAAATACATTACTTAAAATCTTTTGGGAGTGCCATGACCCTACCCAAGGAATGAGGCAAGGAAATGATGTAGGCACACAATATAGATCAGTTATTTATACTCCTAATGAAGATGATTTTAGGTATGCAATTGAATCAAAAGAAATATATCAATCTGAGCTAGCTAAAAATAACTTTAATAAAATTACAACTGAAATTGAAATTGCTCCAGAGTACTATTTAGCTGAGGAGTATCATCAACAATATTTAGCAAAAAATCCAAATGGTTATTGTGGCATTGGTGGAACCGGTTGCTCTTTCCCAAACAAATAATTTGTATATAATACAAACCTTCGCCACCTTAGCTCAGTTGGCTAGAGCAGTTGATTTGTAATCATCAGGTCGTCAGTTCGAATCTGACAGGTGGCTCCATTATTTATCTGGCCATCTATCATCATCTTTTGTGTCATATATACAATTTAAGTTATCAGCAAATTGTCCTGTCTGAATTCCTCTGCATCTCCATACTAAATTATAGTATTGATCATAAAATTGGTCCCAATCATAATCATAATCATAATCATAGCTACTATCATCAAACATAGATTCAGCTACGGCGTTATAACAGTCTGCATCATCTTCACAAACTGCATCAACAAGAGCAGCAATTGCGATTATTTCGCATCCAGATATGCTAATTAAAAAAATAAAAGATAAAAATATTCTTTTCAAAAACATCTTTATAACCATAAATATCATTTTTATGATTGTCAAAATTTAATTTATTTAATAGTATGAGATATGAATTCAGAAATCGAATCCAAAAGTAATAAAGACGAAACTCTAAAAAAAGATTTCAAAATTGGGCAATATGTCTACATCACAATATATGCTTTGCTAGTGATATCGCTTGTTGTTTTCTTCGGTTGAGATCGGATGGATCTTACAACATATGTAATTGGCAATCTTATACTAATTGCGTTGTTATATTGGGTTGTTAAAAATAAAGATAATTAATCTCTATATCCGTTAGGTTGATCTTTATTTTTTGTATACCTTTCGGTTAGTCTCGACATCCTAGTGGTTAAATCTATATCTTCACCATTTATGAAAACTTTCTCTGGCATTGAAGAAGGCTCAAGTGGGTCTGCATCCCAAATAATTAGATCTGCGATTTTTCCTTGCGCAAGATGTCCTCTATCACCGAGACCAAAAACTTCAACAGGTGATAATGTGAGTGCCTTCATTGCACCTGCATAAGACATTCCATGCGCAACAGCCACTCCCGCACCTTGCCTAATTAAATGATAATTATGGTCTCTTGGAGCATTAAACATCAATGTGATTCCTTGTTTTTCTAATTTACCAGCTAAATTAATATTTGAAGCCAGCTCATCAAATGAACCTGGAATGTTATTAATTGGATTTATAATTAAAGGGATATTACTTTTGGCTATTCTTTCTGCTACTAATCCTGCTTCTTGAGCTCCCATAATTATTAAATTTAAATTATATTTTTCCTTAAGCTCAATCAACTTTAATAAATCTGATGCTCTATTAGCCTTCATTATTAATGGTAGATTGTTATTAACTAATTTATATAATGCTTTTACATCTCTTGGATGAAGATCCATAGACCCAGCTATAGATGAATCATCAATTGCTTCAGAAATATCTGCATTAGATTTCATGTCACCCTGCTCTAATGAAATAGCAAATTCTAATAAATCCTCTATTATTGAATATGTTGCAGCTCTAGAACTGCTGCTACTACCACCAACCCTTCCAATCATTACAATATCTGAAGAGCCAGTGATATCTAAATTGCTATCAAGTACAAAAAATGACCCAAGCCCACCAATTGGACTATCAGTATTTTGAGGTAAGGTTAAAGATGATGTAATCCCATTTGATCGATTCCATGGAATTAATACTGAATGCGGGTTAAAGGCATCATAAATACTAAAACCAATTTTATAAATATCCGAAGAATCATCCCTAGTTACACTTAAAGCCCCTATTTCAACAATCCCTAATTCTGAATCAGTGGCAATAATGCCAGGCGTAACAATCTTGCCAGTCGCATCAATGACTATATCTCCTCGAAGATTAGATTGAGATATCCTTGAAATCTTATCTCCCTCAATCAAGACATTGCCTACAAAAGGATCATTATTTTTCCCATCATAAATAGTTGCATTTTTAATGAGCACACTTTCAGAGTGAACCAAGCCAATAAAGAAAATGAATAAGGCTAATTTTATATTTTTAAAATACATGATTACTCCTCTATTCTATTTTTGTTAGGGCTAATAATGCCTACATCAAAATCACTTGCTGGTTGGAAATTAGTATCTTTATCATAAGCAGTTGCACCATCAATAAATACTTTCTCTACGAGAGCATAAACACTAAAAGGATTCATAGACCAAATTACAACATCAGCATGCTTGCCTACTTTAATAGAACCAGTGACATCGTCTATACCTGCAGCCTTGGCAGGGTTAATAGTGATCCATTTCATAGCCCTTGCTTTTGAAATATCAAAACCAGCCCTCAATCCTGCAGCAAGAGCTTTTGAAGCTTCTTGATTTAAATGTTGAATACCTATTGCGTCATCGGAGTGAACAATTGCACACCCTTTTCCATTTAAAGCTTGATCTACAATTGCAATATTAGCTTGCACCATATCATATGCCTCATGCTTGAACCCCCACCAATCCGCCCATAAGGCACCACAGATATTATTTTCTGCTAATAAATCTGCAATCTTATAAGCTTCAACACCATGGTGAAAGGCTGAAATTTTATAGCCAAATTCATTAGCAATATTAATCATAGTGGCCATCTCGTCTGCTCGATAACAATGATTTTGAACTGTGATTTCTCCAGATAAAACACCAGCCAAAGTTTCTAGTTCTAAATCTCTTGTTGGCTTGTATCCCATTTGTTTTGCATCCTCTGACTTTGCCTCATATTCTTGTTGCTTGCTTAAGTATGCTACTGCTCTAATCCAAGCTTTTCTATATCCTGCAGCATTTCCCATTCTTGTTGATGGTGCTTGATTCCTGTTACCATAAACTCTCTTTGGGTTCTCACCACATGCCATTTTTAACGAATGAGGAGCATTAGGAAATTTCATTGAGTTAATAGTATTTCGTTGAAGATTCTTAACGGTTACGCCTCTACCACCTATTAAATTTGCTGACCCAGGTAATATATGGAAAGTTGTAACACCCCCTTTTAATGCAAGCGCATACTGAGGGTCTTGAACCCAAATAGAATGCTCAGCCCAAACATCTGCTGTAACTGGACTGGTCGCTTCATTTCCATCAGAACTAGTTCTAACTCCTGGAGCTGGATATACACCCATATGAGAATGAATATCTATTATTCCTGGAGTTACCCACTTACCAGCAGCATCTATAATCTTGAATTCATTGGTAACTGGTAAATCCTTACCTATAGCAGCAATTTTTCCATCTTGAATTAACACATCAGTTTCAGAAAATTCATTTCCATCACCATCATAGATATTAGCATCTTGAATAAGTATATTTTCTGGAGGCAATGGTTTGTATGTCGATTCAAATGGATCACTTTCGACTGTTAAGGTAAAACTTAAAAATGGAATAAAAAGACTAATTATTATTTTTTTGTATTTTTTCATGCTGTTCTTAATATAATCTATAATTAATAAATTACAAAAAAAATTATTATGCAATTAAATTATTTCAATAGGCCTTACTTTGAAAATGGGGCTATAAAAAAAATATCTGAAGTCTTAAAAGCTCAGGGAATAAAAAATCCTCTGATTTGCACCGACCCTGGTCTATCTTCTATAGGGATGACTGACCGAATTAGAAATCTTATCTCTAATGAATTTTCTTCATCATTTTATGAAGAAACACCTGCCAATCCAACTGAAAAAGCTGTAGATGAAGCTTTAGAATTATATAAAGCAAATGATTGTGATGGTGTTATTGGATTTGGAGGTGGGTCTAGCATAGATTTAGCTAAAGCAGTTGCTCTGATGGCAAATCACAAAGGCAATCTTATAGATTATTCTGTGAATGAAGGTGGTTATGAAAAAATAACTGAGACAATGCCTATGATAGCCATTCCAACAACTTCTGGAACTGGTAGCGAAGTATCAGTTGGATCTTTAATTACTATGAATGATGGAAGAAAATTAATTTTTGCTAGTCCACATTTAATACCAAATGCAGCAATATGTGATCCTGAACTTACAATTGGGCTACCTCCAGTACTCACAGCTGGATCTGGAATGGATGCTTTAACTCATTGTATAGAAGCTATTTTATCTCCAATTAATGACCCCCCTGCTGAAGCAGTAGGAATAGATGGAATTGAGAAAATTATTAAAGAAGAAAGTCTCATTAAGGCATGCAAAGATGGACAAGATAAAGAGGCAAGATGGAATATGATGATGGCATCTACAGAGGGTGCTATGGCTTTCTCAAAAGGTCTTGGAGCAGTTCATTCAATGAGTCATGCTTTGGGAGCTAACCAAGAACTTAGACTTCATCATGGAACTCTTAATGCAGTAATCTTGCCATCAGTATTAAGATTTAACAAAGATCATGTTGGAAATAAGTATTCAAGGATTGCTCGCGCAATGGGGAAAAATGAATCAATTGATTTAGCAAACGAAATTGAGAAGTTAAATGAAGAGATTGGAATACCAAGTAATTTAGCAGAAATGGGAGTGAGTGAAGATATGATTCCTAAGTTGGTTGCTCATGCTATAACTGACCCCAGTAATTTAACAACGCCTAGACTACCTTCTCAAGAAGAATGGGAAAAACTTTTTCTTGAATGTATCTAAGAAATGACTTGAAAAATACCAAAATTAATGGTCTAGTATGCCTAAATCATGAATAAAAAGTACTTTTTATTATCATTAATCTTTCTAGCAAGTTTTTCCTACGATAGCTTTGCAGGTCATTTTGATCATTTTGATCATTTTGACGAAGGGCATATAACAGAATGTCAGGCATGTGAAGAAAATGTAGACATTAGGGTTCCTGCAACAAAAGCAAAAGATAATTATCAAAAAGTTTCCTTTAAAACAAATCTGATTTCTAGATTTGATAGTTTTAATAAGAAATCAAATCTATCTAGAGCCCCTCCTTTAAATTAGTTAATTTTATTTTTTTAACTAATTTTTCATTATTAAGGAGGAAAATATGAAAAAATTTTTTAAAGCGGTTGTTGTTTTAATTGCTTTTCATTCAAGTGAAATAATTTCACAAGATGTAGAAGAGATTGTTGTTACATCTTCTTTTGTAGATGCTACTGAAGTTACTAACCCGCTATATGTTATTGATGGAGATGATATCTCTGATGATGCAACTACCAGCTTAGGTGATGCCATAGATAGTTATTTAGGAGTTTCAATTGCAGATTATGGTGCTGCAGTTGGACAACCAATAATAAGAGGTATGTCTGGCCCAAGGGTTAAGATTCTTAAGAATGGTATGGTTAACCGTGATGTATCTGGACTTGGTGTCGACCATTTGAATGATGTTGATTTAAACGACATTAATCAAATTGAGATTGTTAAAGGTCCATCTTCATTACTATATGCTAATGGAACAATTGGAGGGATCATTAATGTTGTTGATGATGTTATATCTTCAACTAATTATGATTCTCCTGAAGCAAACTTTGGATTAGAAACACAATCAGTTAATGATGGTGACTCCCAATCTGTAAGTTATAAAGAAAATATAGGAGGCTATAATTTTAGCTTTAGTTACAAAGATACATCTTTTGGTAATTACGATATTCCTAGCGGTGCTGTAATTCATGAAGAAGAAGATCATGATGATCATGATGATCATGATGAAGAGGAGCATGAAGAGCATGAAGAAGATTTGGGATATGTTAATAACTCAGATTTTGCTGTTGAAGCAACAAAATTTGGTATATCAAAAGTCGCAGACTGGGGCTATCTAGGATTTGCGATAGACAATCTTGAAAGTGTTTATGGTATTCCTTTCCATGGCGATGAACATGGCGATGAACATGGCGATGAGCATGGAGATGAAGAAGATCATGATGATCATGAAGATGAAGAAGGTCATGATGAACATGGTGAAGAAAGAATTTTCTCAACTACAGATTCTGAAACCTTTACAATCAAAGGCTCATATAACATTGGTGGGAATTTAATCAACAAAGTTGACTTTACCTATCGTGACTCTGATTACACTCTTACTGAAGCTCATGAAGAGGAAGGTCATGATGATCATGAAGATGAAGAAGGTCATGATGATCATGATGAAGATGAGCATGAAGGGCATGCTCCAACAGTATTTGCAAATCAAGCAACGGAATATGGTGCAATCTTTGATATGTCTAATGCAGGCATGAGTCAAAAAATTGTAGTTAATTTTGTTGATGAAGATAACTCAATTGTGGGTGAGGAAGCATTTATGAACCCTGCAAATAATGAAGAATTTACTCTTGGTTATTACATGAGCAAAGATTTAGATTTATTTAATGTTGATTTAGGATTCAGAATGGATCAAATAGATAGATCTGGAAGTGTCACAGATGAAGATCATGGAGATGTAGACTATTACAGTATTGATGATACAACTAATAGTTTTGCAGTAAGTCTTGGAAGAGACTTAACTGAAAATCTTAATGTTAATCTTGGCTATGCAAGTGTGGAAAGATTACCTTCAGTCATTGAATTATTTATGAACGGCCCTCATATGGCTACAGGAAGACTTGAAACAGGCGATCCAAATCTAAATAGTGAGACATCAAATAATTTTGATATTACATTTAACTATGAAAATAATGGCTTTTTTGCTTATGCAAGTTTCTACGTTAATGATGTTGATAACTATATAACTCTCATGGATGAAGATGAAGATCATGAAGATGAGCATCATGATGAAGATGAGCACCATGAAGATGAAGATGAGCACCATGAAGATGAAGATGGGCACGATGATCATGATGACCATGGTCATGGAAATTTAATTCATGCAAACTATGTTCAAGAAGATGCAGAATTTGATGGATATGAAATTGAATTTGGTAAATCAATGGATTTTGGTTCTGGTGAGTTAACACTATCTTTTGGAAGAGATGTTGTAAATGCTGAATTTTCTGATGGGCATAATGTTCCTAGAATTAATCCATCAAGAAACGTATATTCTTTATCTTATGAAGAAGATGATATTGTGTTCAAACTAAGTCTGAAAGATGTTGATGCTCAAAATGATTTTGGCGAAGGTGAAACCAAAACTGATGGCTATCAAATGCTTGATACTAGAATAACTAAAACATTTGGTATGGGTGGCAATAGTAAATTAAAAGTTTCATTATTTGGAAGAAATTTACTAGATGAAGTTGCTAGAAATCATTCATCTTTTGTTAAAGATCAGGTTCCATTACCTGGTAAAAATATCGGATTGAAGTTTAATCTAACTTTCTAAATAGATTTTCTTGTAATTTAATTTCCATTGGCCCTTTTAAGGGTCAATGGAATATTAATATAATTCAAAATTTTTGATATCTTGTAGTATAAAAAACTATAATCACTATCATGTTCATCAAGCCTAGATTCATATATCTATTATTTCTATCTTTTTTTATAGCTGCTGACAATATAGAAGAGCTTGTAGTGACCGGCACGATGATTAAAGATGCTGAGAATGATCTATCTCCTATACAAGTTATAACAAAAGAAGATTATGAAAATCTTAATATAACTAACATAGCTGAAATTAGTAAATATCTAAATATAAGTTCTGGTTCTAGATTTCAATCAAATGCTTTGGCGGGTGTTGATCAAGGAATGGCTTCTGTTACGTTAAGAGGATTAGATGATTCTGCAACGTTATTATTATTAAATTCAAAAAGACATACATTTTCAGGAACACCTTCGAATAAAGGTAATGGATACATAGATGTCAATATAGTTCCTGAAATTGCTATAGATAAAATAGAAATACTTAAAGAAGGCGCGACTTCAATCTATGGTTCAGATGCAATAGCAGGAGTAATAAACTTTTTTACAATAAAGAATTTTGATGGTTTTAAAGTAAAGATAGGAAGTCAAACAACATCTAATTATGCTCAAAATGATAATACTATTGGTTTGTTGTATGGAACAGAAGTATTCAATGGAGATTTAGTTATAGGAATAAACTCTTTGGAAAGATCTCCATTATCAGCTAGTGAAATACCAGGTATTGCTGAATTAGGTTTAAGTACTTTAGGAAAAACGTTTAAGCTTCTTGGTCCTGATGAAGTTAGTTCAGGAATTTATGTTGGCAGCTATCCAAAAGAAACAACATTTGTTCCAGATCCGAATTGTCAAAATAATGGAGGTATCTTGGATGGATCATTTTGTAAATTTTTATATGGCGAAAGATTTAATATTGTAAATGATGAAAGTCATTTAAAAACTTATGTAAACTTTTCAAGAACGATTGGCAATTTAAATCATGATATAAATTTCATTACATCAAATGTAAAAGTTAATGATAATCCTCAATCACCCTCTTATCCTGCATTACCTTTTTTATCTAGGAGTGTACAACCAGAAGAAGGTGGAAGTCCATTTAATGTTCCAGTGACATGGTATGGAAGACCTCTTGGATCAGAATTCAAATCTCCTAATTCTCCGAAAGATATAAAACAATTTAATTTTAATTACAGTATGTCTTTTTTAATTAATAGGCAAATTGATGCTGAGATTTCTATAACTAAAAGTGAGCATTCCAATGATCACTATCGACCAGACATTATTGACTCAAAATTTTTAGCAGCAATAAAAGGTAATGGCGGTCAAGATGGAAATAAAACTTGGAATATTTTTGACTCATCACAGAACCCTCAATCTTTAATAGAGTATGTTAGAGGGGCTGAGATCTCATCAAAAACCGCGGACTTAACTTCTATTAATGGAATATTTACATCGAATTATAAAAATTTTGAATACGCTTATGGATTTCAAATCAATAATGAATCTTTGGATGTCTATTATGATGAAATAAGCAGAGCAGAATTTGATAAAGATGGAAAATTGATAAAAACAGCTGACCTCTTCTTTCTCGGTGGAGGAATGAATCTCTCTAAAAGCAGAATAAGTAAAGCTATATTTTTAGAAATTGAAAAAGGATTCAATGAAAAGCTTGATATGAGGTTTGCTGCTAGATATGAATCAATGAACAATGAATCTTCATTTGATCCTAAATTGTCCTTTAAATATTTATTAGCAGACTCCTTATCATTGAGACTTTCAAAAAGCACTGCATTCTCATCCCCGTCAATGGCTCAAATGTTTTCTAGTGAAATTAATTTAGGCAGCGTAAGAGATGTGAGTGACTCTGTTTTTGTAAGACAGGCATCTATCGGAAATCCTGATCTTAAGCCCGCTACTTCAAGTAACACAAATTTTGGCTTAATTTATGAAAAAGATGCTCTTAAATTAACAATTGATTATTGGGAAATAGATTATAAAGATAGAATTGAAGTTGAAAGCGCTCAAGCTATTTTATCTTCAGATCCAAATGGACCAAGTGTTACAAGAAACGAGTTCGGAGATTTAATTGGTGTAACTACTTCATACTTTAATGAAGAGAACACTTTAATAAGGGGCGCCGACTTCAATATTAATTACCTCTTAGATATTAAAGATAATGGTTACCTTACATTTAGTCTTAAAGGTACAAAATTAGATAAATTTTTAACTCCAGGCCTTGCAGAAAATCAACAATTAAGAATGATAAATCGAGTTGGTAAGTTTAATTTTAATGCTCATACCCATTCATTACCAAAGAATAGAATAAATTCATTTATTAATTGGAATTATAAGGATTATGTCTTTGGATTAACATCAAGATATATAGATGGATATGTTAATGAAAGAGCTATTACTGGTCTTGGAATTACTTATGGGTATGAAAATAAAATTGATTCCTTTCTAGTTCATGATTTATCACTAAGAAAAATATTGAAGGTTTCATCTGGAGAATTAAAACTTAATCTTGCATTAATAAATATTTTAGATGAATCAGCGCCTAGACTCTATGATGCTCCAGACTTTAGTTTTGATACAAGAGTGCATGACCCAAGGGGAAGAATGTTAGGGGCTAATATTGAATATAAATTTTAAATACGTCGATTCAATTTATAACATCTAATATTTTTAATCATGAGTAATTTAATAAATGCAATTAACCAAGCCATTTCTGACAATGATCTGCCCTATCAATGGCCTAAAAAAATTAATCATGAGCTAAAAAATATTACACTTGATAACAAATTAAAAAGAATAAACTTAAGCAAAAAACCTTTTATTACTGTTGATGGAGAAGATGCAAAAGATTTCGATGATGCTGTGTGCTGTATTAAACAATCTTCAAGCTTCATATTACAAGTAGCTATCGCTGATGTAGCAGAAGTCGTTAGTCCTGATTCAGAAATAGACAAAGAAGCACTTAAAAGAGGCACCTCTATTTATTTTCCTAATAAAGTAATACCTATGTTGCCCGAAGAAATTTCTAATGATTTATGCTCTCTTGTTCCTAATAAAAATAGAAACGTTTTAGTTTGTGAAATGAATTTTGATTCTGAAGGAAATATAAATTCATATAAATTCTTTGAGGCTATTATTAATTCACATAAAAGGTTTACCTATAATCAGATTGAAGATGCTAGCAATCTAAACGCAACATCAGATATTAATAAATCTTTAAAAGCTCTAAACGATCTAACAAAAAAACTTATAAAAAATAGAGTGAATAGATGGGCTCTCGAAATAAATGCAACTGAGCCGAATATTAGAATTAGTAAAAATGGAGATATTGCAGAAATCTTTTTACCAAAAAGACTATTTGCTCATCAAATGATTGAGGAGTGCATGGTTGCTGCAAATATATGTGCTGCTAAATTTATCAAAAAACATTATGGTTTTGGGGTCTATAGAATCCACGAAGAACCTGAAAAACTAAAAATAGAAAATTTAAAGAAATTTTTTTCATTAAAAGGTTTAGCTTCTAAGGCTTCTCTAAATCCACTAGAACTAATTAATAGTTTTATTAAGCATGCAAACAAAGATGAAGATAATAAAATGATGAATATCTTAATTCTTCAATCTCTTAAAAGAGCGCAGTACTCGACCAAAGAAATAGGTCATTTTGGATTGCAATTAGAAGAATATTCTCACTTCACCTCTCCAATTCGAAGATATCCTGATCTGATATCACATAGGCTAATAAAAAATGTTTTACAAAAAAATAAACCAAAAATTTCACAAGATAAATTAGAGGAAACTTTAAATGAGTTATCCAGTTTAGAAAAAAGGGCTGAGTATGCATCTAGACAAGTGACTCAACAATTAATATGCCACTACCTTAAAAAGTTTATAGGTGATGAATTTTCATCTATGATTGTTGGAATCACAGAATTTGGTTTATTTTGTGAGATTGAAAAGCACTTTATATCTGGCTTGTTGCATGTTTCAGATTTAAGTCGCGATAGGTATCTTTTTGATAAAGAAGCTAATATGTTAAGAGGCAGAAGCACAGGAAAAACTTTTAGAATTGGCCAAAAAATTAATGTTCAATTGGCTAGCGTTATTCCAGAAGAAAGAAAAATAGTTCTTATACCAAAATAAAAATGAAAAAAAATAATAATCTAAAAAGATCTGGGTTTCATAGTATTGAAAGCATAATTAAAAATAATCCACATAAGATTAAAAAATTATTTCTGCCCTCTTCAAGAGACGATAAGAGGATTAATAACCTTATAGAGATGGCAAATAAAAATGATATAAGTTTTGAGATTTCAAAAAAACTAAAACAAGATCCAGAAGCAATAATAACAGCTGAAGATAGTTTAAATTTTAAAGATTTTAAAGAGTTTCTAGATAAATCTTTAGATAAAGAAGTATTAATTCTAATCTTAGATAATATTATTGATCCAAGAAATTTAGGAGCATGTATAAGATCAGCAGCAGTTTCTGGGGTTGATGCACTAGTCATTAATAAGCATCAATGCGCACCTTTAAATGAAATTGCTCATAATGTTTCAGCCGGGGGCGCTGAGGTAGTAAAAACTTTTTTTATTTCAAATTTAGTTAACTGTCTAAAGCATCTGAATAAATCAAATATAAGCATTTTTGGTTTAAGTGAGCATGCTAATAAAGAATATACAGATTGTGATTTTACAAACTCTTCTGCGCTTATTATGGGATCAGAAGAATTTGGAATAAGAAAAAAAACTTCTGAGAATTGTGATTATCTAATAAACCTTAGTGACAATAAAAATTTTAAAAGCTTTAATGTTTCAGTTGCAACTGGGATAATATTGTCAGAAGTATCAAGACAGCGTAAATGTTAAAGCAAAGAACACTAAGAAATTCAATAAAGGCAGTTGGCATAGGCTTACATACTGGCAAAAATATTAATATGGAATTAATACCATCAGAAGCGAATTCTGGTATTAACTTCATTAGAACTGATGTTGACGAAAACTTGGTAATACCTGCAATAGCAGAAAATGTTGGTGACACCAGTTTATCCACTGCTTTAGTTAAAGATGATGTAAAAATTTCTACTATTGAACATCTCCTATCTGCAATCGCAGGCCTTGGTGTAGATAATTGTTTAATAAAAGTTAATGGTCCTGAAGTCCCTATAATGGATGGAAGCTCGAGCCCTTTTGTTTTTCTTATCCAGTCAGCTGGTCTAGAAGAACAGGATGCTTTAAAGAAGTTTATAAAAGTTAAAAAAGAAGTAACAGTCACTAGGGATGATGCATACGCAACCATTAAACCATTTGACGGCTTCAAGGTTTCTTTTAAAGTGAGTTTTGATCACCCTGTTCATAAAAGGCTGCCATCCGAATCAATTATAGATTTCTCAACCACATCATTTGTTAAAGAAGTTTGTCGTGCTAGAACTTTTGGTTCAATGAGCGAAGCTGAATTATTGAGATCAAGAAATTTAGCATTAGGAGCTAGTGAATCTAATGCAATTATATTTGGTGAAGATGAAATCTTAAATGACGAAGGTTTAAGATTTGATGATGAAATTGTTAAGCATAAGATGTTAGATGCTATTGGAGATTTATATCTTTTAGGTGGAAATTTAATTGGTGAATTTTCTGGTTATAAATCAGGTCATGAGCTTAACAACAAACTGCTTCGAAAAATTATTGAAGATGAAGATTCTTATGAAACTATTGAGTTTGAAAATTCAGAAAATGCCCCAATTTCATATGTTAGGCCTCCTTTTGGAGACATTGAATAAGTGTTTAATTAATAATCACTTAAAAATATATTTAAAATGTTAAACTTTTTTTCTAACATCTTCGGCACCAGTAACGATAGAATTCTTAAAAAAATGATGGTGCATGTGAATGCGTCTAATGCTTTAGAAGAAGAATTATCACAAAAAAATGATTCTTATTTCAAAGAATTAAAAAAAGAATTAAATAAGATTTATAAAGAGAATGATGAGAATATATATAGCATTCTTCCTTTAGCTTTTGCTGCGGTTCGAGAGGCAAGCAAAAGGACGCTAGGTCTAAGACATTTTGATTCTCAGATGCTTGGTGGTATTTCTTTGGCAGAAGGGAATATAGCTGAAATGAAAACAGGGGAAGGTAAAACACTCGTAGCAACTTTGCCAGTATATTTAAATTCTGCAATCGGAAATAAAGCTATATTAGTTACCGTTAATGATTATTTAGCAAAAAGAGATGCTGAATGGATGAGACCAATATACGAGTTTTTAGGTCTTAGTGTTGGTGTTGTTAATTCCAATCAACCAATTCAAGAAAAAATTGCATCCTACAAATGTGATGTAATTTATGCCACAAACAATGAACTTGGGTTTGATTATTTAAGAGATAATATGGCCCATTCAGTTGAAGAGAGAGTTCAATGTTCATTAGATTTTGCGATTGTTGATGAGGTTGATTCAATCTTAATTGATGAAGCAAGAACACCTTTAATAATTTCAGGTCCATCATCAGAAAGTTCTGACTTATATCAACAAATTAGAAAGGTAATCCCTAGATTAAAGAAGCAGGAAAGAGAAGAAACTGAGGAGGAACCTCTATCCGATGAAGAAAAAGGACATTATTTAATTGATGAAAAAAACCGTAGTGTTGATCTAACTGATGATGGGTATATTTTTGTTGAGCAATATCTTGAAGAAGCAGAAATATTAGGTGAATCAGAAGGCCTGTATTCTGTATCTAATTTAAAAATCATGAAATTTGTTCAAGCAAGTTTAAGAGCAAATTTCTTATTTCAAAAAAATGTTCATTATTTAGTAAGAAATAATGAGGTTGTTTTGATAGACGAGCATACTGGAAGGACAATGCCAGGAAGAAGAATGAGCGAGGGAGTCCATCAAGCTCTTGAGTGTAAAGAGAATGTGCCTATTCAAAGAGAATCTCAAACCCTAGCATCGACAACATTTCAAAACTTTTTTAGATTATTTTCTAATTTATCTGGTATGACAGGAACAGCTGATACTGAGGCGCTAGAATTTAATCAAATCTATGGCCTAGATGTAATTATTATCCCTACAAATGTTCCAATGATTAGAACTGATCATAATGACTTAGTATTTCTTACAAAAAAAGCAAAATATAAAGCTTTAGTAGATGAAATCGAATTATTAAGAAAAAATTCTGCTCCCATTCTTGTTGGAACAGTTTCAGTTGAGTCTTCAGAGGAAGTTTCTGAATTCTTAAAAGCTAAAAAAATACCGCATCAAATTCTCAATGCGAAACATCATGAGAAAGAAGCAGAGATTATTGCCAATGCTGGTAAGCCTGGAATGGTTACTATTGCTACAAATATGGCTGGAAGAGGTACTGACATTGTTCTCGGTGGCAAAAAGGAAGATCAATCAGAAGGAGATTGGCTTAAAAATAATGAAATAGTTTTAGATTCAGGAGGATTGCATATCTTAGGAACTGAAAGACATGAATCAAGAAGGATAGATAACCAATTGAGAGGTAGGTCTGGCCGTCAAGGAGATCCGGGTTATTCAAGATTTTTTCTTTCTTTAGAAGATGACTTATTAAGATTATTTATTTCGGATAATAGAAGATCATTATTTGAAAGGATTGGCATGGGTGATGATCATATAGAACATAGAATGCTATCAAGAGGTATAGAGAATGCGCAAAAAAGAATTGAAAATAGAAATTTTGATGCAAGAAAAAACCTGCTTGAATATGATGATGTCTCAAACGATCAAAGGCAGGCAATTTATTCATTAAGAAATCAACTATTAGAAGAAGAAGATATAAGTGAAACAATAGAAGAGCTAATAAACCAAGAGTTTAAAAAGATTTCTAATACTTATATCCCTGAAGAGTCAATTGAGTCACAATGGAAAACTAAAGAATTGGAAGAGTTTTTAAAAGAAAGCTATAACCTTGAGACCAATATTCAATCATTGGTAAAAAATGATAAAAAACTTCTTCCGGAATCAATTGCTAATTTAATTATTGATAAGTCAAAAGAATGTTACAAAGAAAAATATAAATCTTTAGCTGAAAATAGGTTGCTTTTAGAAAAACAAATAATGCTTCAGGTGCTTGATGTGCACTGGAAAGAACATTTAGCAGAGATTGATCATCTTAGGGGAAGTGTTGGTCTGAGAGCATATGCTCAAAAAAATCCAAAAAATGAATTTAAACAAGAAGCTTACTCAATGTTTGAATTTATGCTAGATGAGATAGATGCTGAAACAATAAGAATTCTTTTCTCAATACAATTTAATACTGAGGAAGTTTTGGACAATCTAAAGAAAGAAGAAAAAGATGAGGTAACTTTAGAGAAACCAAGTGCCCTATCCCCTATGGATGATTCTCTAGAAAGTGAACAAAATAAAGATACGACTTTAAATCAAAAAACTATAGTTAGAGATGAGCCAAAACATGGAAGAAATGAAATCGTATCAATTACAAATGGAAATGAAACAAAAGAGATGAAGTATAAAAAAGCTAAACCATTAATCGAATCTGGAGAATGGAGACTAATATAATTTATATTTTTAAAAACTCTTAATCTTCATAGAAATCTTCAGATTTAATTGGTCTAGAAATAATATTTTCTTCATTAGCCCAAGAGCCAAAATCTATTAATTTACATTTTTCTGAACAAAAAGGCCTATATTGATTATCTTTTGAAGTTGGACATGGTTTTTCGCAACGTGGACATTTATTCATTTATATTTATACCTAGTAATCTTTGATGTACTTTTATAACCTGATTTTTTAAATCATCTAATGTTGAGTTATTTAAAATAATCTCATCTGCTATTGACTGTCTTTCTTCTCTGGTTGCTTGGTTTTTTATAATATTTATTATGTCTTCTTTTGATTTTTCATCCCTTTGACTTGCTCTTTCAATTTGATAATCCTCATCACAATCTATAAGGATAATTTTGTCATAAAAATCTTGTGATTTTGTTTCATATATAAGTGGGACCATAATGATTTTATAAATACTGTTTGATTTTGTAATAAATTCAGTTATATCTTCTCTTACAAATGGGTGAATAATAGATTCTAGTTTTTCTTTTTTATTATTATCTTTAAAGATATCTTCTCTTAATAAGCCTCTATTGATATTATTATTTTCATCTATATAAATCTCACCAAAATTTTCAATAAATAGTTCTTTGGCT